>CAZSMW010000358.1:0-9193 GCA_964607985.1 uncultured Eubacteriales bacterium | reverse complement strand
CGCTCGGCTCGGTCATGGTGACGAAGGGCGGCCGGATGACCGGCCTCATGGCGAGCGCGTTCAATTATGTCCGCGGACATCAGACTGGGTTGGCCGTCGGGATCGTGAATTATGCCTACAGCGTGAAAGGCCTCCAGATCGGCTTCGTCAACATCGTCCGCGACAATCCCCGGGGTTTAAAAGTGCTTCCGATATTCAATTCGAGCTTTTAAATCGGGGACACGATATCAGGTTCCGAATTTCCCGGAACGTCGAATTTCCCAGGGGAGAATTCATGAATTCGGAAATTGGTATTGTGTCCCTCTTTTCTTTATAATAAAAATCTTCGTTGACAAGGTTCGGATGAGGAGTGCCGGCGGTTGAGCGAGTTCCTGGAATTTCATGACGTTTCCAAGAGGTTCGGAACGATCCATGCCGTCTCGGACGTAACCCTCGAGATCAGGAAGGGAGAGGTCTTTTCCCTCCTCGGCCCGAGCGGGTGCGGCAAAACCACGATGCTCCGGCTCGCGGCCGGGTTTGAACGTCCGGACAAGGGCCGGATCCTCCTTGACGGCCGGGACATCACCGACCTGCCCCCGAACAAGCGCCAGGTCAACACGATCTTCCAGAGCTACGCCCTTTTCCCCCACATGACGGTCCGGGAGAACATCGCTTTCGGCCTGCGCGTTGCGAAAAGGTCGAAGCCCGAGATTGACTCCGAGGTCGAGCGGATGCTCCATCTCACCCGGATGACGGACCAGGCGGATAAAAAGCCCGACCTCCTCTCCGGCGGCCAGAAACAGCGCGTGGCCATCGCCCGGGCGCTCATCAACAAACCTCAAGTCCTGCTCCTCGACGAGCCCCTGGCCGCTCTCGACCTGAAGCTCCGGCAGAGGATGCTCATCGAGCTGGACATGATCCACGACGAGGTCGGGATCACTTTCCTCTACGTCACCCACGACCAGGGCGAAGCCATGGGCCTCAGCGACAGGATCGCGGTCATGGAGTCCGGGCGGATCGAGCAGGTCGGAACGCCCGTGGAAATCTACGAGGCGCCGCGGACGAGCTTCGTGGCCGCCTTCATCGGCGATACGAATTTCCTGGAAGGAGAGGTCTCCGGCCTTGAGGACGGCGAGTACAGCCGGCTCGAGATCGCCGGCGTCCCCGGCATCATCTGTTTCAACGACAAGTCTATCCGGCCCGGAAACCCGGTCTTCCTGAGCATCCGCCCGGAGAAGGTCCATATCTCCCGGGACAAGCCCCAGGAGGAGCGCCTTCGGAACATGATGCCCGCCGTCGTCGAGGACGTGATCTATCTCGGTTCGATGACCAAGTATTGGGTGCGGGCCGGAGAACTGCGCGTCCAGGTCCTACGCCAGCACTCGCGTTTTTTCCTCGACGAGAGGCCCATCCGCTGGAACGACCCCGTCTGGGTCTGGTGGCACGGTGACGACGGCTTCATGCTCGAGCGTTACCGGGAGGTGGACGAGGACCTGCTGGCCGTTCCACCGCGCAAAGTGGGTGAATCCGATGGCGGGAACGGAAAAAGTTAGGGGCGCCGGCGGATGAAGGCGGACACCCGAAAGAAGCTTCAGGAAGCACTGGTTTCCTCTCCTTCGCTCCTCTGGTTGGGTCTTTTTTTCCTTTTCCCGACGCTCCTCGTTTTCGTCCTCGCCCTGCGGCCGGCGAATCCTTACGGGGGCATCGGCCAAGGCTGGACGCTCGAGAACCTCCGCCGGCTGGCGGATCCTTCCTATCTGGAAGTCGCCCGACGCACCCTGGAGATCAGCCTCGTAACGACCGTCATCTGCCTGCTCCTGGCCGTACCCATCGGATACTACCTCGCCCGCGTCTCCCTGAAATGGCGAAATCTATTCCTGATGCTCATCATCATCCCCTTCTGGACGAACTTCCTGATCCGTGTCTTCGCCTGGAAGGTCCTCCTCCATCCCGAAGGGCCCATCAAGCACATCCTCGTTTTCCTGGGATTGGCCGGACCCCAGACTTCGCTCCTCTATAACGCCGGCGCCGTCGTTTTGGTCTCGGTCTACACGTTCCTGCCGTTCACCATCCTCCCCATCTATGCCGCCGCCGATAAGTTCGACTTCCAGCTCCTGGAAGCCGCCCGCGACCTGGGGGCCAGAAAGTTCCAGGCCTTTCGCAGGATATTCCTGCCCGGGATCCGGCGCGGCCTCTTTACGGCCATCCTGTTCGTCTTCATCCCGGCGCTCGGTTCCTACGTCATCCCTGACATCGTCGGCGGGCCCGGCGGAGAACTCATCGGCAACAAAATCGCCCAGCGTGTTTTCGTCGACCGCAACCTTCCCCTGGCTAGCGCCATTTCCGCGGTGCTCATCCTGTCGGTCCTGGCGCCGCTCGCCGCCGTCCTGTTCCTCCAACGCAAGGACGAGCGGCCGGAGATCCTGTAGGAGAACGCATGAAGCGCAGCCGCCTGCCTCTCCTCGTCACGATCGCGGTGCTGTTCTTTCTCTATCTCCCCATCATCATCCTCGTCGTCAACTCCTTCAACGCCTCGCGCTTCGGCACCGGCTGGCAGGGCTTCTCGATGAGGTGGTACGCCCGTCTTCTCCACGAGCCGGAGATCTGGCGGGCCGCCCGGAACTCCCTGACCATCGCCCTCGGGGCCACGGCCTTGTCCGTCGTCTTCGGCACGACGGCCGCGTTCGCCCTCCATCGCTTCGCACGGAGCCGCCTCCAACGCTTTCACTACGGCCTCGTCTATACGCCGCTCGTCGTCCCGGAGATCCTTATGGGGATCAGTCTCCTTATGGCCTTCGCGGCGGCCGGCGTCCGGCTGGGGCTTGGAACGATCTTCTTGGCCCACGTCACGTTCTGCATCAGCTTTGTGGCCATGACGGTCCTGGCCAGGCTTCAGGACTTCGATTTCGCCGTCATCGAGGCCGCCCAGGACCTGGGCGCCGGTTGGGGAACGACCCTCCGGAAGATCCTTTTACCGCTCATCGCGCCGGGGATCCTGGCCGGGGCGCTCCTCGCCTTCACCCTGTCCATCGACGATTTTGTCATCACGTTCTTCGTGGCTGGGCCGGGTTCGACCACCCTGCCCATCCGCATCTACAGCATGATCAAATATGGTTCGCCTCCGCTCATTAACGCCCTGTCGACCATCCTATTGACGGTCACTTTCACCGCGGTGGCCATAAGCCAGAGGATTTCCCGTTCCAAGGGGTAAACCATGAAAAGGCACCCGATCCTGGCCCTCCTCGTGCTGGCCGCGGCCGCCTCTTTCGTGAGCTGCGGACGGTCAAGGCCCGTCCTCAACATCTACACCTGGGCCGAGTATTTCAAGCCGGACATCATCCGCCGGTTCGAGCGGGAGAACGGCTGCCGGGTGGTCATCGACACCTTCGACTCCAACGAGGCGATGTATGCCAAGCTCAAGGCGGGCGCTTCCGGATACGACCTGCTGACCCCCTCGAGCTACATGGTCAGCCTCATGAGCTCCCAGGAGATGCTCCAGCCGCTCAACCACGGCCTGCTCCCCAACCTGACCCATGTCGATCCGGAGTACCTCAAGATCGCGATCGACAAGACGATGCACCACTCCGTCCCCTACATGATCGTGAACACCGGCCTCGCCTACCTCAAGAGCAAGGTCGCGGGCTTCGTTCCCTCATGGTCGATGTTCGATCGGGAGGACTTAAAAGGCCGGATGACCCTGCTCAATGACATGCGGGAGACGATCGGGGCCGGGCTCAAATCCCTGGGTTACAGCCTAAACAGCACGGATCCACGCGAGTTGAGACTGGCCAAAGAGGTCGTGTTGCGTTGGAGGACCCGCATCGCCAAGTTCGAGAACGAGCAGTACAAGACCGGCATCGCGTCCGGCGAGTTCCTCCTTGTCCACTCTTACTCCGGCGACATCCTCCAGGTCCAGCGCGAGAACCCCGATGTCGCGTTCGCCATCCCGCGGGAGGGCACCGCCATCTCCGTAGATGACCTGGTCATCCCGAAGACTGCCGGGGAGGTCCGGCTGGCCCACGTCTTCATCAACTTCCTGCATGACCCGCGGACGGCGGCCGAGAACACGGTCTTCCTCAGCTACCTCTGCCCGAATAAGGAAGGCTATGCGCTCCTCCCGGCCGAGCTGCGAGACAATCCGGCCGTCTTCATGAGCCCTGAATTGCGGGCCAGGAGCGAGATCTTCGCCGACCTTAGCGCGGCCAACGCCCTGTATGTGAAGATCTGGGACGAGATTAAATCCGCGAAGTGAGGCGCCTCCCAAAATCGCCGATAGGATTCTTGCTTCTCAAGCGATGACGCCGACATCTGGTGATACCCGAAATTCCGACTCGCGTCCTCTCGGCAATTGCGATTCGACTGGAAAAGCTTTTACTAATGCGAACGCGATAAAAAAAGTACCAATGTATGAACGGCCCTGAATGCCGTCCTCAAGCCCCCGTAGCGGAGGGAGGACCCGTCGGCTTTTTCGACGGGGGGAATCGACGGGACTGGTTCCCCGGGGGCCGGGGGGAGTGAGGGCGGCTTCAGGCCGCTTAAAACCAGATGTCTAACTTTTTAATGCTTTTGTATTAGCGGCGCGAATCGCGTTATAATGTTCAGGAAGCTGAAGAAACCCCAATGACGATTTCCAGGTCCGTCTTATCTGTCCTCATGGCCGTTATTGTTCTATTCGCGACGTCGGGGGCCGGTGGCCAGGTCAATCCGGCCGATGCCTGGGAGAAGCGCTTCAATGACCTCCAGCCTCCCGAAAAAGTCATGGAGGCCATCGGGGTCAAGCCGGGAATGGTCATCGGCGAGATCGGGGCCGGCCGGGGCCGCTACACCGTGCACCTCGCGGGCGCAGTAGGCCCGGCAGGAAAGGTCTACGCTAACGATATCGACGCCGGGAGTCTGGCCTACCTGAGGGAACGGTGCCAGAGGGACGGAATTGGGAACGTCGTCACCATCCTCGGCAGGATGGACGACCCGCTCTTTCCGTCCGGGAGCCTGGACATAGTCTTCATGGTTAACACCTACCATCACCTGGCCAGGCCCGTGGTCCTTCTCAGAAACATCATCCCGGGCCTCAAGCCGGCAGCGATCGTGGCGGTCGTCGAACATGATCCGGAGAAGAGCGGCGCGGAGTTCCAGAAGGAATCGACCTCACAGGAAGCGCTTCGGAAGCAGGCCGACGACGCCGGATTCGAGGTCGTCCGCGTCGAAACGTTCCTGGAAAAAGACAACATCTATATCCTTCGCGTCAAAGAGCCATGAGTTTAGGGATCACCGCTCCGTTAGGAAAGGGCGGATCCAGGGAGAGAAGGATGAACAATAAGCGTGTGCCTATGCTTTGGCTCGGGTTTGCGGCTTGGATCGTTCTGGCGCCGGCCGCGGCCTCAGCGGGCGCCGGAGAAGAGAGATCGCCCGAAGGCTGCACGGTCATCGGGGTCGGGAGGCTGGCCACCGTCGACGGTTCCGTGTTCACATCGCACACGGATTGTTGCAGCGAATGCCGGGTCCATGTCGTTCCGGGCCGGACGTTTAAAAAGGGAGATCTCGCCCCCGTCCACTGGGGCATGGTCTATTTCGGAAGGGACGACGACCGGGGATGTCTTCCCCTCGGCGATTACGGGAAGGTCATCGGCCATATCCCGCAGGTCGAAAAGACATTCAGCTATTTCCACACCGGGTATTCCCAAATGAACGAACACCAACTGGCCATCGGCGAAAGCACCTGCAGCCAGAAACCGGCCCTGGACGTCGCCTTCGTGGAGGGCGTCACGAAGCAGATCATGACGATCGAGCAGGCTCAGGTCTTCGCCCTCGAAAGGTGCCGGACGGCCCGGGAAGCCCTGAAGCTCATCGCCTCGCTTGTCGAGTCCTACGGCTTCCTTCCGTCCTGCGGCGGCTCCGAGGCCCTGTGCATCGCCGACCCGAAGGAGGTCTGGGTCCTCGAGGTCTTCAGCGTCGGCCCGGAGTGGGAACCCGGGAGTGGAAAGCCGGGCGCCATCTGGGCGGCCAGGCGCGTTCCCGATGACCATCTCGTCGTGATCTCGAACTATGTCCGGATCCGGGAGATCGACCTCAAGGACCCGGATTTCCTGGCATCGACGAACTACATGCAGGAAGCCGTGGACAGGGGCTGGTACGACCCCAAGGGCGGCCGACCCTTCATCTGGCAGGATGCCTACGCCCCCCGGATCAAGGAAGGGAACCTCAGCCGCCTCTGGCTCATCTACAGCACGGTGGCCCCCTCGCTCAAGGAATGGCCCAGGCGCAAGCTTTCGGGATCCTCAAGCCCATTCACCATGTACGGCCAGGACCTTGAGGGCGCCGCCTTCTACCCCTTCTCGGTCAAACCCGAAAAGAAGATCTCGGCCGGGGATATTATCGGCTTCCAGCGATCGGCCTTCGAGGGCACGATCTATGACATGGCCGCCGATCCCGCCTGGCTCGTTCCGGGACCGCAGGACCGCGTCGTCAGGAGCCCCCTGACAACCCCGTTCGCTTCGCCGGAGCTGAAGAGGCTGCTCAGGATCGCCAGCCACAGGACGATTGCCACCCAGGGGTACGGAATGGTCGCCCAGCTCAGGGGCTGGCTGCCCGATCCCGTCGGAGGCATCTACTGGTTCTACGTGGACAACCCATACGTCAGCGCCTATGTTCCCATCTACGCCGGGGTCCGCGACGTCTCCCCTTACTATAAAAATTACGACTACGCCCGATTCAGCGAGGATTCGGCGCGTTGGGCGGTGGACTTCGTAGAGAAGCTTCTCCACCTCAGGTGGCAGGAGGCCGTCAAGGACCTCCACGCGGCCCGCGATCCGCTGGAGGAGGGATTCTTCGCAAGCCAGTCCGAGGTCGAAGCGAAGGCCCTGAAGCTCCACGAGAAGAACCCCGCGGAAGCCGTAAAATACCTGACCGATCTGACTATCTCCCGCATGAACGACGTCGTGAAGATGTTCAGAAGCCTGCGCGATCTTCTCCTGACAAAGTATTCCGGGGACATCGTTTAGAAGTCCTCAAGGCACCGATACCACCGCCTGGGAATCCCGACGGAGAACCCGCGCCTGGCGGCTGCCCCGGCCGGTCGCAGGAAGCATCTCTTTTCGTGTGATTGAATCAATAAGGGCCAAATTCGTACTGGGCGGCATTGGATGCCGCCCATAAGCCCCCGTAGCGGAGGGGGGACCCGACGGGACTGGTCCCCGGGGGCCGGGGGCCAAGGGCGGCTCCAGGCCGCTCGCACTTCCCCTCGCAGAGGCATAGAAGCGTGCCGACGAATCCCCCGACCGGCCTCCAGACAACACCTAATCACATAAGAAGAGATGCTTACCCGGTTGCACGGATTCTTGACTTTCCGCCTCAAGGCCTATAATATGGCTTCCTCAAAACTAACAAAGGAGCTTGATTGTGAAACGAATCGCCACGATTTCAGCCATCCTATTAATCGTTCCGTGCATCACTGCGGCGAACGGCGATGTGGCCCGCCCCCGAATTCAGACGGATCCGTCCGTCGAAAACTCCGGACTTTCCGGCGAGCCCCAAGAAACGCCAGCGCCGATAGTCCAGGAAGCTTCTGAGGTCAAAACCATCAAGATCTCCGGCAGCCAGGCCGGCAACAAGCGCTATCCCGGCGTCTGCGAGAACGTTTTGGGGGACCGTCTGATTATCTTCCGCGGCCCTAACGTTTCGTATATGTATTCATTCGCCAGGAAGGGCGCTTCCTGGAGTGCGCCGGCGGTCATTCCAAACCAGCCCACCATGAAATCCTGCACCTCTACGGACGTGGAAGCCGACAGTACCGGCCGGTTTCACTGCATCTGGGAGGACATCCATAAGACCCTCATCTATGCCAGCTTTTTAGATGGGAAATGGACGACCCCGGTCAGGGTGAGTTTAGCAGGCAAGCACGACATGGGCGGCTCGATTGCCGTCCGTTCCGACGGTGAGGTCGTCGTCGCCGACGTCAATTTCCTCCGTTCTCCTAACAATTCAAAAGAGATCGTTTTATATTTTAAAGGCAAGAACGATTCTCGCTTCACGCATAGGAACATCACCAACGACCGGGAAAGCTCGACGCAGCCCGTCGTGGCCGTCGACCCAAATGACCACGTATGGGTGGCGCTAAAGAGCGATCTGGATCTCCATGACACGGCCTTGATCACCAACCTGTACCACTTTGACCGGAACAATAAACTCGTCGATGCGGACACCCTCTCCGTTAAAAGCGGCTGGAACTTCTGGCCTCATATCGCCGCCAGTAGCGAAGGCAAGGTCATGGTGAGCTGGGTCCGTTCCCAGAACGGCGATTATTTCACCTGCCTTTATAACCCCGAAACCCGCAAGTGGGGCTCGATCGTGAAGGTCGGCATCGGCACCCCCATGAAGCCCTGGTGCACGTTCTGGTCCAAGCTCGCCGCCCACGGCAAGGATTTTTACCTTGCGGCCATGAATTCCGGAAGGTACCTCCGCCTCATGAAATTCAACGAAAAAACGCATCGATGGGCTAATGTCGCGACGATATCGGACGAACCTGTTCACTATTTTGACCTTTACTCAGGCAACGACCAGATGCTTATCGCCTGGGACAATGCTAATGACCCCTCGAACGTCTACCTCACAACTGTCGACGTCCCGGCGCTCGGCCCGACGAACAGCAAAATATCGGGAACCGTACGAAAAGATTCCAGTGGTCTAAGCGGAGTGACCATGACGGGTCTCCCCGGGAATCCCGCGACCGACAGCACGGGAGAATACAGCGCGGAAGTTGAAAACGGATGGGGAGGAACGGTCCGGCCGCAAAAATCAGGTTATTCCTTCTCGCCGTTAAGCATCACATACTCGAACGTCACATCGAATCAAACAGGACAAGATTACATCGCTTTCATAGCCATCAAGTCCGTGGCCAACCTCAAGGTGGAGAAGCGCGTCGAGCGCGGCTTCTTCCACGGATACATACTGAACGCCCTAACCTGGGAGGCCAACCCTGAAAACACCGAAATGGGGCTCGCCATCTCCGCTCAGCGCGTCTACCGGAAAGCCCGAGCGGAGGACAACAACAAGTGGGCGCGCATCACCGATCTCACGGGCAGCGTCCTGAAATACGAGGACCGCAACGTGCCATCCGATAGCGACTACGTTTACGCCGTCACGTGCGTCGACGACAAGGGCAACGAAAGCGCGATCTATTGAAGCGAGGGAATCCATGAAGTCCATCACATCAAAAATT
>CAZSMW010000357.1:0-5706 GCA_964607985.1 uncultured Eubacteriales bacterium | reverse complement strand
CGTCAAAGCCGTAGGCCTTCAATCCCTGGTAGACGAGGTAGTTCGTCGGCGGCCAGATCGTGCCGCGCCAGTATTGCTGATCTTTGTACGCGGGGTCATCCCTGGAGATCGACGGGATGACGAACTCGCCCCAGAATTTCTTCGGGTCAAGGAGATGTTTGAGGACGCGCAGGGCCCGTCTCGCGTCGGGGATGCGGGCGATGAGGGGAAAGAAATTCGAGGCTGCCGCCCTGGTGGAGAAACGTCCATCCCAGTGGCGGTCAAAGTAGAAACCCTCACGCTCGTTCCAGAGCTTGGCGTTGATCAGGGACTTCATCCTATCGTATTCCTCGAGGTACAGGCGCGAGTCTTCATCCTGGGCCAGCATGTCCGCGATCTGCGATAGGCACCAAGAGTCGAGGGCGTATAAGCAGTTGAGGTCCAAGCAGTTCATCTTCATCGTGCCCGTCTCTTCGCTGTAAGCGGCATCATCCCAGTTGGGCAGGTCATCCTGTCCGGACTCCCACATGGCCCGTTGTTTGGGCGGCGCCTTCTCCTCCCAGGGCGGGACGTTCTTCGACAGGAGATCGATGTCCGATCCCCATTCCAGGAGGCCGTCGCCGTTCCCGTCGCGGCGGGCCTGGCCGTTCGATCTCTTGGCGGTCCAGAAGGAATGCCACTTCTCGAGATAGGGATAGGCATGTTTCAGGATATCCATGTCGCCGACGCGTTGGAAGAGCTTAAGGACGACATAGGCGCCGACGGGGGGCTGGGAGCGGTCCGGCGTCCCTCCGAAACGGCTCCGCCAGTTGGGGATGTTTCCGTTCGGATATTGGGTTTCAAGAACGGCTTTCACGGTGTCCACGGCATGCTTTGAGCTTTCGACGGCCAATTCGAGAGCGTTAAAGAACGAATCCCATTCGAAGATCGTCCAGTGGTCGGAAGTGCCGTCGGGCCGGGGGAAGATCCAACGCCGCCCGGCCGGGGTGTAGAGACGGTGCGTACCGGGCTGATAGAGGACCGTCCAGAACAGGTTGTTGGTGATCGCTTCCGGGACGTCGGCATAGAGTCCGTCGGCGGCCACCCGTTTTTTCCTATAGCCGGCCTCCTCTTCTTCAAGGATCGAATCGATGGTCCTCGAGTTCTTGTAACGGTAGATGTGATTCTTTGTCAGTCGCGCGTCCTCGCCGACCCCGGCCACGAAATAGAGGTCGCGTTCGTCCTCTGTGGAAAACCTGAGTTCGAGCGTGCGGGCCGCGGCGGGCGCCGCCTCGGCCTGCCTGTCCGTCCACAGGAGGAAATTCTGCTTTCGGGACTCTCCGCTTTGGCCCTGGACGTGACCGTCGGCCTCTAGGTGGTAGCTCGCGGGAACGTCCCAGGGCGAGTTAAAAACGAGGAAGACCTTGATGCCTTTGGGGCATCGGACCCTGCCGACGATGGTCTTTTCGTCCTGGCGGGACCATTCCAAGGTCAAGGTGTTCGATCCCGAAGAGGGTTTGATCCGGATGGGCGTGTCCTTTCCCTGGTTGAAAGGTAGGCTCAAGTCGAACTTCATCCGGGCATATTGGCCGTCGGGCGAGTTCGGCCCGACCTCGGAAACGAGATAGAAGAAATCGCCGGGTTCCGCCACCTTGCCGTCCTTCTCGACCTTGAGGACGAAACCGAACGCGCTCTCCCGGTTCGGAGCGATGACGATCCCCGGCCAACCCGCCCCTTCCAGGGCCCCGATGTAGACGTCCTTCCAGGGATAGAAGACCTCGGCCGGGGCGAAGGAATAAAAGAAAAGCGGGACGAGGGCGGCTGCCGCCATCCAGAAAACGCATCGTTTGAGAATCCTCATCCTGGCGGCACTCATTCCTCTCTTAATGTATGGGAAAACAAAAGGGAAATCAACCGATGGTTAGGACATTGAATTTTGCGACCGGCGGTTTTGAGGCTATAATAATCCCGTTCATGAGATCGCGCGTTTCCGTCGTCAGGTGCCCCGGCTATGAAAGCCGGGAGCTTTCCTCGTCGATCGGAACCGCGCTGGACCTTATCGGGGGGATCGAAAGCGTCCTGAAGCCGGGGAGCAAAGTCTTCGTCAAGATCAATCACCTCTCCCCCGGCTCGGCGCCGGAGCGGGCCATCGTCACCCATCCCCTTTTCACCCGGGAGGTCCTCCGCCTCCTCAAGGACCTGAACATGGACGTCACCGTGGGCGACGATATCCAGTTCGAAGGCGAGGACGGCTTCCTTGTCTCGGGCTATCGAGAGATGTGCCGGGAGATGGGCGTCCGGCTCATCAACCTCAAGTCCGAAGGTTTCCGGGAGGTGCCTTGCCCGGGGGGACAGGCTGTCCCGAGCGTCCTCATATCGGCCGCGGCCTTGGACGCCGACGGCGTCATCGATCTGGCGAAACTAAAAACGCACGCCTTCACCGCCTTCACCGGGGCCGTGAAGAACATGTTCGGCGTCATCCCCTACGGCCTCCGTTTGAAATTCCACAGCCGGTTTCCCCGGAACGAAGTCTTCAGCCGGATGCTCGTGGACGTTTTTTCCTGTCTCCCCCCCACGTTGACCCTCATGGACGCGGTCACGGCCATGGAAGGCCCCGGCCCTTCCGGGGGCCCGCCCCGGTCCGTCGGCCTCATCCTCGCCGGCAGGGACGCCGTCGCCGTGGACGCCGTCGCCCAGGCGATCATCGGATTCGGCCCCGACGATATCCTGACGACGCGGTATGCCGCTGAAAGGGACCTGGGGACGGCCCGCTTGGATTCCATCGACATCGCCGGCGAAAGTCTCGGAGATGTCCGGGTGGACGGCTTCAAGAAGGCCGCGTTTCCGGTCGGCTTGCTGGAAAGAAAGCTGCCGTCCTCCGTGTACGCCTTCGTCTCCGGCCGGCTCATTTTGATTCCCGAGGTCGCGGCGGACAGGTGCAACGACTGTCAGGAGTGTTTCAGGGTCTGTCCCGTCGACGCTGTCCGCATGGAGGGCGGAAAGGCGCGGATCCTGAAAAAACCGTGCATTCATTGCCTTTGTTGCCACGAAGTCTGCCGTTCGAACGCCATTAAGCTCCGCCAGCGCTTATTGGGCCGTCTCGTCCGTTTCGTGAGCTCCGTCTTCAAGATCGCTTGAATTTGGCGTGAGACGCGGCCGATTTCGCCGCCGGATTTCAACTCGGCGACTCCTAGTGATAAAACAAGATGAATAAACCGGGGACTTGTGGTAACTTGATTCTACAGTCCTAAAGTCGGAGGCAGCCATGGATTTCAACCGCTATTTCCAATCGCGGCAGGGGGAGATGATCAACCTGCTCAAAAAGGTCGTGGCCATGGAGTCCCCAACCTCCGACAAGGCGGCCGTGGACGCCTGTTCAGCCTTTGTACTCAACGAGTTCAAGAAAACCGGGGCCAAGCTCTCCCGGTTCCCCCAGAAGGACATCGGGGACCTGCATTTGATCGAATATACCCCGGCCGGGCTGAAGAAGGAGTCCGAACAGATCCTCGTCCTTATTCACCTGGACACGGTCTGGCCGGTGGGCAAGATCGACAAGATGCCCTTCTATATCTCCGGCGACAAGGTCTTTGGCCCGGGGGCCCTGGACATGAAGGCCGGGGTCGTCATGGCCGTTTTCGCTCTATGCACCCTTCATCATCTGAATATCAAGCCGCAAAAAAGGATCGCGATCTTCATCAATTCGGCCGAAGAAACGGGCCACGACGCCCCCCACGAGCTCATCAAGGACCTGGCCAGGAAATCCGCGCTCGTCCTCTGCCTGGAGCCCGCGCTTCCGGGCGGAGCTTTAAAGCTGGAAAGGAAGGGCCGTCTCGTTGTGAGGCTCGAAGTTCGAGGCAAAGCCGCCCACGCCGGAACGCCGGAAAAAGGCATCAACGCTGTCGAGGAGCTGGCGGCCCAGATCAGCCGCCTCAAGAAGCTCAGGACCGGGGAAACCACGGTCAACGTCGGCCGGATCGCGGGCGGCGAAAAGGCCAACGTCGTTCCCGAAGAAGCCTGGGCCGTCCTCGACATCCGTTTCTGGAAGACAGCCGACAAGGAATTGGTCCGCGCCCACTTCAAGAACATGAAACCCGAACTGCGCGGGGCAAAAATCAAAGCCGTTTTCGAGAGCCTGACTCCTCCCATGGAAAAGACGAAGGCCTCCACGGAACTTTTCGTCCGGGCCGGCGAGATCGCCTCAGTTCTTGGCCTTCCGCTTAAGGGCGGAAAAGCCGGGGGCGGATCTGATGCCTCCATAGCAGCCGGCCTGGGCCTTCCCACTCTCGACGGGCTCGGGCCGGACGGAGATGGGCTCCATGCCGAACATGAGCACCTCCTTCTCCCCTCCTTCGTCGAGCGGACGGCCTTATTGACCGAGCTCCTGGCCCGTCTTTGATTGACTCATGAAAGTGTTTTTGTTAATGTGATTTTCCAAAAGGAGGAATCATATGATAAAAAAGTATTATCTTCTTTCCCCCGGTCCGACCCCCATCCCGGACAAGGTGCTCTCGGTCGCGGCCGAGCCCATCATCCACCACCGGACACCGGAATTCTCCAATATCTTCATGGAGGTGACGGAGGGGATTAAAACCGTCTTCGAGACCAAAGAGGACGTCTTCATCCTGACCTCCTCGGGCACGGGTGCGATGGAGACCGCGGTCGTCAACACGCTTTCGCCCGGCGACAAGGTCATCACCATCAACGGCGGCAAGTTCGGCGAACGCTGGGGCAACATCTGCAAGGCCTACGGTGTCATCTACAAGGACATCATCCTGGAGTGGGGCGCCGTCTTCACCAAGGAGCGTCTGGCCGAAGAGCTCAAGGCGAACCCTGGCGTCAAGGCCGTGTTCGCAACCATGTCCGAGACCTCAACCGGCGCCATCTATGACATCAAGGGCTTCGGCGAGGTCGTGTCCGGAACGGACGCCATCCTGGTCGTGGACGGCATTTCCGGGGTGGGCGCCGCGCCCTGTCCCATGGACGAGTGGAAGGTCGACGTCATGGTGACCGGCTCCCAGAAATCCTTCATGATCCCGCCGGGCCTGGCTTACATCGCCTTCAGCCAAAAAGCATGGAAGATGGTCGAAACGTCCAAGCTCCCGAGGTTCTACTTCGACGCCAAGAAGGCCAAGAAAAACCTCCTGAACAAGACAACCCCCTGGACGCCCGCGATCTCCCTCATCATTCAACAGAAGAAAGCGCTGGAGATCATTAACGGCATGGGCCTCCCCAAGCTCTTTGAACACCATCGCATCCTGGGGGACGCCACCCGGGCCGGCGTCAAGGCCGTCGGCCTCGAGCTCCTGGCCGTGAACCCAGGCAACATCCTGACGGCCGTCAAGGTCCCGGCCGGTGTCGACGGCGTCAAGCTTGTCAAGACCATGCAGAGCAAATACATGGCCTATATCCAGGGCGCCCAGGACCCGAACAAGGGCAAGTTCTTCCGGATCGCCCACCTCGGATACATGGGCGGATTCGACGTCATCACCGCTCTCGTCGCCCTGGAAATGACCCTGACCGACTTGGGCTACAACCTCGAACCCGGCGCCTCCGTCAAGGCCGCCGAACCCATCCTGAGGGAGAATTGGGAATGAAAAAGATCCTGATCGCCGATTCGCTGGACAAGGAAGCCACCGAGCTCCTCAAAGCCGTTCCCGGCTTCGAGGTCACGGTCAAGACGGGTTTGGACGAAGCCGGACTCGTGGCGGCCATCCCCGGTTTCAATGCGGTCGTGGTCCGGAGCGCGAC
>CAZSMW010000356.1:0-3874 GCA_964607985.1 uncultured Eubacteriales bacterium | reverse complement strand
GAAGCTCAACCGGGTGGAGCTCGAGGGCGTCATCGCCCACGAGATGTCCCACATCAAGAACTACGACGTCCTCCTTCAGACCCTGGTCGTGGTCATGGCCGGCGTCGTGGCCCTCCTCAGCGACTGGATCCTGAGGACTTTTATGTGGGGGGGAGGGCGGAGAAGGAGCAGCCGCGACCGCGGGGCGGGAGGCGCGGGGGCGGTCCTCATCGTCGTCGGCCTCGTCCTGGCCGTTCTTTCGCCGCTCATCGCGACGATCATCCAACTTGCCGTCTCCCGCAAGCGCGAAGTCCTGGCCGACGCGAGCGGGGCCATGCTGACCCGCTACCCGGCGGGGCTGGCCTCGGCCCTCCGGAAGATCTCCGCGGACACCGAACCCCTCGAAGCGGCCAACAAGGCCACGGCCCACCTCTACATCGTTAACCCCCTCAAGGACATCAAGGGCGTGGTCAACAAGCTCTTCAGCACCCACCCGCCCATCGAGGAGCGGATCGCGGCGCTTGAGAAGATGTAAATAATCTTATTTGCGCCCGCCTTTGTAAAATAACTTGCATTTCCTATGTAAATGATTATAATTACCTAGGAATTGTCAAATATGGGTAAAAATCGCTTCGCGGGCAAGGTCACGAAGAAGGCCCTCGGTCTTCTCAAGAGCCGTGGAAGTATGCGCTCCCGGGATCTTGCCGAAATGGGAATTTCCCGCGAAATGCTGCGTTATCTTTATAAGAGAGGGCTGATCGAACGGGCGGGCCGTGGGCTCTATAGGCTCGGTGGGCAGATGGAAGAACATCGGACGCTTATCGAAGCCTCAAAGCTCGTGCCGAAGGGCGTTGTCTGCCTCCTTTCCGCTCTCCGTTTTCATGAAATCGGCACGCAGGAGCCATATGATGTTTGGCTGGCTCTCCCCAATAGCGCTTGGCGGCCGAGAATTAAGGATCTTCTTCTGCGGTTTGTCTACCCATCGGGAAAGGCCTTCTCCGAGGGTATCGAAGTTCGTGATTTTACAGGAGGCAGGATTCGCGTCTACAACCCCGCTAAGACGGTTGCCGATACGTTCAAGTTCCGCAATAAGATCGGGCTGGACTTGGCTGTCGAGGCGCTTAGAGATTGCCTTCGGTCGCACAAGGCCACCCGTGACGAGCTATGGCATTATGCCAAGATTTGCCGAGTTCAGAAGATCATGAAGCCCTATATGGAAGCCCTGTCATGACCCAGGACCCTATAACGAATCTCGCAGCGTCCGTTCATCAGCGGCTGCTCAACCTCGACCCGGCGAGGACTCACGATTTCACGCCGGTCTTGAGAAGATACGCATTCGAGCGGTGGCTCTATCGGCTGGGAAAATCCGACCATGCCGAGAGTTTTGTCATGAAAGAGGCCATGCTTTTTGCTCTATGGACCGGCGACGCACCGCGCACGACAAGGGACCTCGACCTCCTGAGAATCGGCGACGTTACGGAAGCCGGCCTCCGGCGAGTCTTCTTAAAAATCGGTCGTATGAAAGTGGAGCCGGACGGACTGACCTTCGAGGCGGACAATATGATTATCGAGCCGATCCGCGACGAAGCCGAATACCACGGACTTCGCATTAAGTTCATGGCCGGGTTGGGGAACATCAGGATCCCTCTTCAAGTTGATATCGGGATCGGCGACAGCGTATGGCCTGAACCGGAATACGTCCTTTACCCGACGCTCCTCGACATGCCGGCGCCTCGTATCCGAGCCAATCGAAAGGAGACCACTATAGCGGAAAAACTCGATGCCATGTTGGAACTCGGGATGTTGAACAGCCGCATGAAAGATTTTTATGATATTGCCGTACTAGGGGATCTGTTTTCTTTTCGCGGGGCAGAGCTTCAGAGAGCCGTGCGGGTGTCGCTCAAACGAAGAGTTTTGACATCACTTTCAGAGTTGCCGATTGCGTTTACTAATGAGTTCGCCCAAGATAAGGACAAGAACATACAATGGGGAGCGTTTCTGCGCAGGATCGGGAAGAGCTCAGGAGCCCTGCCGTTCCATCAAGTCGTGATGAATATAAGAAACTTCCTCCTCCCGGTCCTTCAGGCGCTCAATGCGAGAACGGAATTCAACGAGGTATGGGAACCCGGAGGGCCATGGCGGCCTCAAGAGAAAGACAATGACGGGTGACGTCCATTCACGAAACAGCGGCCGTCCGTCCCACGTACTGACAGAACAAAAGAGGCCCCTGCGGAGCGTCCTGGCCATCACCGCGGCCATGATGCTTGTCGAGACGGTCCGGAAGGGGACGGACCCGCGGGCCGTCCTCCAGAACGCCAACGAGGTCCTGACGTCTGTGTTCGGCATCCGGCATTCCACACTCCAGACCGAGGAAGCCGACGAACCAGCTTGCCCGACCGGGACCTGCGAGGGTCCCGACTGAGGCCGGGACCGGGGGGGACGGGAACAAAAGTGCGGGTCCGGAAGCGAATGCCCCGAAAAGATGGCGCTGGCCGCAACGATATGAGGGGCCGCCGCGTTTTTTCAGTCGGACATCGAATTCAAGACAAGGAGGCTGCAAGCATGAAACATCAGCTCGTCCCGATATTCGCGGTCGCGGTTCTGGCCGTTGCCGGCCTCGCCCAGGAGACCAGAGTCTCTCTGCCCGAGACGCCGGCCGGCCGGCATGTCGCGGCCTATGTCCAAGCTTTCAACGCGGGGGAGTCGGCCATGCGGGAATTCTTCACCGGCCACACGGCGAAGGACGCGCTCCAAAAGACCCCCGTCGCGACCCGGATGGACCGGTATCGACAGATGCGGGACCGCCTGGGTTCCCTCGAGCTTCAAAAACTCGTCGAATCCCGAAGCGATTTTGTGAGCGTCGTCGCCCGGACGGAAAACGGCCCGTTCGTCCGACTGGATTTCCAATTCGAACCGGCCGAGCCGTTCGGGCTCCTTGGCATCCGCGTCGAGGCCATTGAGGACGCCGGGGAGGAAAATGTTCCCGCGGCCGCCAAGAAGACTAATGAAGAACTTCTCGCGGCCGTCAAGGAATACGGCGAAAAAGCGTCCCTGGCGGAGGATTTTTCCGGTGTCATCCTCGTCGCCCAAAACGGCGTTCCGCTCTTCGAGCAGGCGTATGGCTACGCCGACCGGGAAAAGAAGATCCCGAACCGGGTCAATACGAAATTCAACGTCGGCTCCATCAACAAGTCCTTTACGGGCCTGGCCGTCCATCAATTGATCGCGGAAAAAAAGATCTCGCCCGACGACCCGATCGGGAAGTTTCTACCGGCCTATCCGAACAGGGACGCCGCCGTGAAGGTGACGGTCCGCCATCTTCTGGACATGACCTCGGGTATCGGCGATTTCTTCGGCGACAGGTATCAAGCGACACCGAAAGAAAAGATCCGGTCTCTCGAGGATTTTCTTTTGCTCTTCGCCGACAAGCCGCTCGAATTCGAACCGGGGGCGAAGGAGCAATATTCCAATGGAGGCTATGTCGTGCTTGGTTTGATCATCGCAAAGGCTTCCGGCGCGGATTATTACACGTATGTCCATGACTCTATCTTCAAGCCGGCCGGCATGAACGATTCGGCCTCGTATGAAAAAGATGCTGCGGTCCCCAACCGCGCCATAGGCTACGTCCGGGACGGTTCGTCCTGGAAGCCGAATTACGAGACCCTGCCCGGGAGAGGAAGCTCCGCGGGCGGCGGATATTCCACGGCAAGGGATCTCCTCAAATATACGATCGCCCTCGGCAAGGGAACGATCACAGGGGCCCTCGAGGAGATGCGCGGCGGGTTCGGGATCGCCGGCGGCGCCCCCGGCCTCAACGCCGTCCTCGAGTGGGACCCGGAAAGCGGCTACGTGATCGTCGTCATGTCCAATTTCAGGGTCCCACTCGAGGACGGCG
>CAZSMW010000355.1:0-1567 GCA_964607985.1 uncultured Eubacteriales bacterium | reverse complement strand
GCGTATTGGACCCCGGAGAGGACCGTGGCGGCCATGGTTGTGTCATAAAGCCAGGAGAGGATGAATGACGTCCTTCCCAGGGAATTTAGGATCAGGACAATAAGGACGGTCAAGACCTGGCTGACCATGCTGACCTTTCCCAAGAGCGTCGGATAAAAGGCCTTTTGACCCTTCAGGCACATGAGGAGCAGGGCTGCTATGGCGATGAGGACGTCGCGGCCGATCACGATAAAAACGACCCGGAAGGGGATGGCATTGGGCTTGCTGAGTCCGGGCAAGCCGAGGAGGACGAAAGCCGTCGTCATGAGGACCTTGTCCGCGACCGGATCGAGCCACAGGCCCAGCCTCGATTTCTGGTGCCAGAGTCTGGCCGCCAGGCCGTCCAGGACGTCGGTCAGCCCGGCCAGAAGGAAGACCAAGAAGGCCTCGACAGGCTTTTCCTCGAGCATCATCCAGAGGAAGACGGGGACGAGAAGGATTCGGGAAAGAGTCAGGAGGTTGGGCAGGGTGCGGAGCTCTCTCGTCATCGTTTTTCTTTCATCCCTATTTGATGAGCGCCAGGATGATATCCAGGATCCTGACGGCTTCCTGCCCTTGGACCATGGCGTCCGGCTGGAACGTCCTCTGGGGGGTGAGATCCATGATCTGGTAGGCGACGATCTGGGTGATCGGCGCGTAATAGTAATTTTCCGGGGGGACATCGGAGATGCGAACTTTTTCCGCGGCCATCTGAGGGCTGAACTTGAATCCTTCGTTCTTCAGGATGTTGATCAGCCGCACCAGGGTCTCGGCCAGTTCCGCCCGGCTGATGAGCTTTCTGGGGAGGAACGTGTGGTTTTCGTAGGACTCCAGGATGTTCAGGGCCGTGACCTTCAAGATGGGCTTAGCGGCCCAGGACGTCGAGATGTCGACCAGGATGGGCGGTTTCGTGTCGTGGTCGTCGAGGACCTCCTTGAACTTCACGGCGATCAGGGCTGCCAGATCTTCCCGGGTGACGGCCACCGACTTGGGTATGTCATTGTAGAGGCTCGGCAGCTCATAGATGCCGAGCCTGTTCTTCAAGTCCTCGATCCGGCCCCGGGCCTCCTTGTCCTGTGGGGCCAGCTCGACCAGCTGTTCATAGATCTCCAAACTCCGGCCGAACTGTTCAGATTCGTAGAGGGCCCCGGCGTATTCCCGGAGGACCGCCTTGTTCTTCGGGTCGCCGGCATTTGCGGCCTTGTAATGAAGGGCGGCGCTCGGGATGTTCTTCTCCCCTTTGTAGATGCGGGCCAGACTGATGTGGGCCTCGACGGATTCCGGGGAGTAGAAGAGAGCCATGAAAAAGCTTTTTTTCCCGGCTTCGGTGTTCCCGGCTGCGAAGGCCCTTTTCGCTTCGGCCAGCAGCTCTTCGGTCTTCTTCTCGCGTAGGGCCTCGAACCGGGGCTTGACCCAGGAATGCTCCGGGTCTCTCTTCAAAACCTCCCGATAGTCGGAGAATACCTGGTCCTCCAGTCCTTTGGCTTCGTCGATCTGGGCCAATCCAAGATACGCGGGAATGAGGTCGGAGCTGAGCTTTAGGGCCTCC
>CAZSMW010000354.1:0-3430 GCA_964607985.1 uncultured Eubacteriales bacterium | reverse complement strand
CGGGGCTTCGGACGATGTCGGAAACGTCCTAAGACTCCTAGGGATCGACCACCGGAAAGACCACCTGCCCGGCGAGCTTTCCGGGGGCGAGATGCAGCGGGTGGCCATCGCCCGGGCCTTGGTGAATAAACCGCGGATCCTGCTCGCCGACGAGCCGACGGGTAACCTCGACACAAAACGGAGTGAAGAAATCGGCGAGATCCTCAGGGACCTCAACGCCCGGGAAGGCCTGACCGTCATCCTGGTGACGCATAACCTCCGGCTCGCCCGCCTGGCCCACGAAACCGTAACGATCAAGGACGGAAGGATCTCTCCGGCCGGGTGACCGGTCCGGCTTTTTATCTCTTTTTTATTTGTCTTGACCTAATTCCCGGTAATGATTACAATTGACCCAACTTTCCGGGAGGAGGATGGCATGATCAAGACTCTCTCCGAGCTTCTGCTCAACACGCTTAAAGAGTATCTGAAGGACGACCTCATGCTTTACAAGAAGGAGGGGGTTTACGTTCCGCTCTCGACCCGGGAATTCGGCGACAAGGTAAGGGCCCTGTCGCTTGGCCTTCGGGAGCTGGGACTTGGGCCAGGCGATAAACTTGTCATCTTTTCCGAGAACAGGCCCGAGTGGGTGATGACGGATTTTGCGACGCTCTGCCGGGGCGCCCTGACGGTCCCTATCTACACGACCCTCGTTCCGGAGCAGGTCCGATACATCATCGAGGATTCCGACGCCAAGATCGTCGTTTATTCCGGCCCCGAGTTGGGAAGTAAGATCGAGGCCGTCAAGGACCGCCTCGCCAAGGTCAGGCATTTTATCTCGTTTTCGTCCGACGCGCCGAAGGGCGTCCTGACCCTGGAGCGGGTGCTCGAGATGGGAAGAAAGGCGGACGCCGCCGACAAAGGCCTTTTCGAGCGGGAAGCCCTCCTGGTCAAGCCCGATGACGAAGCGTCCCTCATCTACACTTCGGGAACGACAGGCGTCCCTAAAGGCGTCATCCTGACCCACGGCAATTTCGTAAGCAATCTCACCGCCGTCTCGACGATCATCCAATTCTCCTATAGGGATACAGTCCTGTCCTTCCTGCCTCTTTCCCACGTCCTGGAGCGCTTGGTCACCTTCACCTATATGTTCAAGGGGTGCTCGATCGCCTACGCCGAGAGCGTCGAGACCGTGGCCCAGAACCTCCTCGAGGTCAAGCCCCACATCATGGTCAGCGTTCCCCGGGTCTTCGAGAAGATCTACGCCAAGGTCATGGACAACGTCCTTTCGAGCTCGGGCCTTAAGAGGAAGATCTTCTTCTGGGCGATCAAAGTCGGCAAGACCTGGGGCGCCCTGAAGGTTTCCGGGAGGGACATCCCGGCTCCGCTCCGGTTCAAAAGGAACCTTGCCCATAAGCTTGTCTTCGCCAAGATCATCGCTCGGACCGGCGGACGGGTCCGCTTCTTCGTCTCCGGGGGGGCCCCCCTCTCCAAGGACATCGCGGAGTTCTTCTACGCTGTAGGGCTCGTCATCCTGGAAGGCTATGGGCTCACGGAGACCGCGCCGGCCCTGTCGATCAACACGTTCGAGGCCATCCGTTTCGGGAGCGTCGGAAAACCCATCCCGGACGTCACGATCAAAATCGCTCCGGACGGCGAGATCCTGGCCAAAGGGCCCAACATCATGAAGGGCTACTACAAGAAGGAGGCCGAAACCCGGGAGGTCTTCGAGGACGGCTGGTTCAAGACGGGGGATATCGGCCACATTGACGGGGATGGGTTTCTGATCATCACGGACCGCAAAAAAGATATCATCGTCACTTCCGGCGGCAAGAACGTCGCTCCCCAGCCCATCGAGAACCTCCTCAAGACCATTCCCTACGTCTCCACGGCCGTGGTCATTGGAGACAGGAAGCGATTCGTCGCGGCCCTGATCGTTCCCAACTTCGAGAGGCTGGAGGAATATGCCAGGAACAGCGGGATCGTGTTCAAGGACAGGGGGGCGCTCGTCCGGAACGAACAGGTCGTCAACTTCATCAAGGCCGAGGTGGACCGGGCGACGCCTGTCCTGGCCCCCTACGAGAGGATCAAGAAGATCGCCCTCCTCGAGCGCGAGTTCGAGATCGAGAAGGACGAGATCACGCCGTCGCTCAAGGTCAAGAGGAACATTATCGAGAACCGGTACCGGGATGTGATCGACGCGCTGTATCGGGAAGACGGCGGGCTATAGAAAACCGGCCCATCGTCGGACTGATCGTCTTATCGGCTCTCGGGACTTGCTCGGGCCGCGCGCCCGACGGCCTTAATCCATCGAAAACTCGCCGACTTCAAAAAGGAGCCGGGCATCATCACGTCTTTCCAGGAAGACGCGGTCCGATCCGTGACGTTGGCCCGTTTCTTGAGGCCATTCTCCTGCTATGGAGGGAGTCTGTCGTTTTTTAACCGGGGCGGCGGGGTTTCTCGTCGCGACACGCTCTTCGGGCATCGATTTCCGGGGCTGTTGACAGCGCCGCGACGGGGATGGCCACGAAGCCCCGCTCCGGGAGGCGATGGTCTGTTTCGTCAGGATCGCCGGAGCTGCGACTGCCGTTCTGTTCCCTATGTTATTGGGTTGGAAGCTTGATTTGGAACGAGCCGCTCATCCCTTTGTGCTTGTTGTCGGGGGTATAGACGCTCACCCGCAGCCAATTTTCCGCAGTCTCGCGGATCGGCCAGTCGTAACTGCCGGTGTTCGGCGCCGGGTACGCTCCGGCAGCGGACTTGCCGTCGGGCCAACAGACCTGGAGCCAGACGGTAGGGTAGGTGGCGATGGTCGACTTGTCCCACTGGATGTTCATCGACGTCCCGCTGATGTACACCTGCTCCTGGACCGGGTTGGTGATCCGGATTGCCATGACCATCGTGCGCTTGGGCCGGGGTGTCCCGACCGGTTCGTTCTTCTCCACTGTAAACGGGTCGCTCACGGCCCAGCTGCCCACCATCGGAGGATAGCGCTTGTAGAAGTGGAGACGGTAGGTTCCGGCCGGGGCACGCACCTTCCAGCTGGTGGAGCCCGCAAACACGTTCACTTTCGCGATAAGATCGACGAAGTGCGGCGCGGCTACCGTTGAGGTGGGCTGGGCCAGCCAGATCTCCATCTCTTTCTCTTGCTGGCTCGTCAGAATACTCAAGATTGTATAATCCCACTTCACGAGCACGTTGGTCCACTGCTTGAACGTCCCTCCCTTCGGCTGCAGGACCGTCACCTCGTCAGCCAGGGCGGAGCCGCTGCAAGAGAGCAGCATGGCGAAAAACAGGATGAATCCCCAAGTTTTCATCTTCCCCTCTCTATCATGTTGATAAGACATTGCTTTATCACGGAGGGAGTATATGAAGAAGGCTTTTGAGTGTCAAGCGGATTTTGGCCACAAATATGAGTACCGCTGCCGATCATTCAGCTTTGTCCGCTCCATCA
>CAZSMW010000353.1:0-6886 GCA_964607985.1 uncultured Eubacteriales bacterium | reverse complement strand
GGCAGCCTCAGCCGGAAGGCGGACGGACGGCTCATCCTCGAGGACGCCCTTATGCTTTTCATGATCCTTGAGGTCGCTTTATCCAATCCCGGCCGCCGGACCCCATCCTGAAATTCGGCCCTTCCCCGAATTCCCGGGATCTCGGGGCGATGAAGGCCGCCCTGAAGCCCCCCGTAGCGGAAGGGGGACCCGCCGTTTACGGCGGGGGGAACCGCCGGGACTGGTTCCATGGGGTCGGGGGGAGAAGGGGGGCCTTCATCGCACCGAGATCCCGGGGGAACCTTGAAATTTGGCCCTCGAGAGAGTATATTTCCAAGGCTAATTTTCTAAGGAGTATTACAACGATGGCTAAAAAATATGTCTATTTCTTCGGCGCCGGCCGTGCGGAAGGCAATAAAGACATGAAGGGCATCCTCGGCGGCAAGGGCGCCAACCTGGCCGAGATGGCCGGGCTCGGGCTCCCCGTTCCTCCCGGATTCACCATTTCCACCGAGGTCTGCGATCTCTTCTACAAAAGCAGGAAGCGGATCCCCGAGGACGTCCGGAAGGAGGTCGGGAAGAACCTGGCCAAATTGGAAAAGGCCCTCGGGCAGAAGCTCGGCGACATCGAGAATCCTCTTCTCGTTTCCATCCGCTCCGGCGCCCGGGCTTCGATGCCGGGCATGATGGACACGATCCTCAACCTAGGCCTGAATGAAAAGACGGCTGCCGCCCTCGTCGCCAAGACGGGGAACCCCCGGTTCGTCTACGATTCTTACCGCCGATTCGTCCAGATGTATGGCGACGTCGTCCTCGGCCTCAGGCCGGTCAACAAGGACGATATCGACCCGTTCGAGGCCATCATCGAAGAAAAGAAACGCGAGCGGGGGATCCACCAGGACACCGACCTCACGGCCGACGACCTCCGAGACCTCGTGGCCCGCTTCAAGGCCGCCATCAACAAGGAGACCGGACACGAATTTCCCGAAGACCCCATGAAACAGCTCTGGGGTGCCGTGGGGTCCGTTTTCGGCTCCTGGATGAACGACCGGGCCATCGCCTACCGCAAGATGTACGACATCCCCGAATCCTGGGGCACGGCGGTCAACGTTCAGACCATGGTCTTCGGCAACATGGGCGATGATTCCGGCACCGGTGTCGCCTTCACCCGCGACGCGGCCACCGGCGAAAACACCTTCTACGGCGAATACCTGATGAACGCCCAGGGCGAGGACGTCGTGGCCGGCACCCGGACGCCCCTCCAGATCGCCGAACTGAAGAAAGACGATGCGAAGTCCTACGCCCGGCTTGAGAAGATCCGCCACATCCTCGAGAAGCATTACACGGACATGATGGACATCGAGTTCACCATCCAGCAGGGCACGCTGTTCATGCTTCAATGCAGGGTCGGGAAGCGCACCGCTTTCGCCGCCATTAAGATCGCCGTGGACATGGTGGACGAGAAGCTCATCAGCGAAAAAGAGGCCATTGTCCGCATCGAGCCCGACCAGCTTAACCAACTCCTCCGGCCGATCTTCGACCACGTCGAGAAGGACACGGCGATCAAGGGCGGCCGGCTGCTCGCCAAGGGTCTGAACGCCGGCCCCGGGGCCGCCACGGGCCGCATCGTCTTCAACTCCGTCGACGCCGAAGCCTGGGCGAAGAGGGGCGAGAAGGTCATCCTGACCCGCATCGAGACGTCGCCCGAGGACATCAAGGGCATGAACGCGGCCGAAGGCATCCTGACGGCCCGGGGCGGGATGACCTCCCACGCCGCCCTGGTCGCCCGGCAGATGGGCAAGGTCTGCGTCGCCGGCTGCGGCGAACTGGTCATGGATTACAGCAAGCACACGATGACTGTCAAAGGCCGGACGCTCCGGGAAGGCGACTGGATCTCCATCGATGGGACGACCGGTCAGGTCATCGAGGGCAAGATCAATACGAAGCCGTCGGAAGTTCTACAGGTCCTGATCGAGAAGACCCTCGATCCCGCGAAGGCCCCCGTCTACCGGACCTTCGCCAAGGTCATGAAATGGGCGGACAAGTACCGGACGCTCAAGATCCGGACGAACGCCGACCAGCCCGACCAGTCGGTTAACGCCGTGGCCTTCGGGGCGGAGGGCATCGGTCTCTGCCGGACCGAACACATGTTCTTCGGCGAGGGCAAGATCGGCCCGATGCGGGAGATGATCCTGGCCGACACGCTCGACCAGAGGAGAGCGGCGCTGGCCAAGCTGCTCCCGCTCCAGCGGAAGGACTTCCAGGGCATTTTCGAGGTCATGGCCGGTCGGCCGGTGACCATCCGGACGATCGACCCGCCGCTCCACGAGTTCCTCCCGCACGAGGAAAAGGAACAACGCCAGGTCGCGGCCGAGATGGGCATTTCCTATGAAAAGGTCAGGGAGCGCGTCGAGTCGCTCCACGAGTTCAACCCGATGCTCGGCTTCCGCGGCTGCCGGCTGGGCATCATCTACCCCGAGATCACCGAGATGCAGGCCCGGGCCATCTTCGAGGCCGCCGCGGCGACCCGGAAGAAGAAAATCGAAGTCGAGCCCGAGGTCATGATCCCGCTCGTCGGGAACGTCAAGGAGCTCGCCCACCAGGAAAAGCTCGTCCGGCAAACGGCCGAGGCCGTCATGAAGGAGCAGGGCGTCAAGTTCAAGTACCTGGTCGGGACGATGATCGAGATCCCGCGCGGGGCCCTCACGGCCGACGAGATCGCGACTGTGGCCGAGTTCTTCAGTTTCGGGACGAACGACCTGACCCAAACGACCCTCGGCGTCAGCCGCGACGACGCCGCCCGCTTTCTCGTCCCCTACGTCGAGAAGGATATCTACGCCAAGGACCCGTTCGAGGTCATCGACCGGGACGGAGTGGGACAGCTCATGCGCATGGCCGTTGAGAAGGGGCGAAAGACCAGGCCCGCGATCAAGCTCGGCATCTGCGGCGAGCACGGCGGCGACCCTTCGAGCGTCGAATTCTGCCATCTCATCGGGTTGAACTACGTCAGCTGCTCGCCGTTCCGCGTTCCCATTGCGCGACTGGCTGCGGCCCGGGCGGCACTTTTGAACGCACCCAAAGCCCGGGTCAAGGCTGGGGGAGCGAAAAAGGCCGCGCTGGCGAAAAAAGTGACCGGATTGAAAAGGCTTGCCCGCAAGCGCTGATTCATAGGGATGACCGAGATCCTCGACATCTTCAAGGCCCTCATCAGGAGGAGGTTCCCGTTCAAGTTTATCTACAGCGATGAGTACTGGTTGCTCGATGCCGGGCATCACATCTTTCCCATCCGCAAATACCGGCTGATCTACGAGCGGCTCCTGGCCATGGGAGCGAAAAAAGAGAATTTTCTGAAGCCCGAACCCGCGTCTGAAGAGGACATCCTCCGCGTCCACGGCGCCAAGTACCTCAGGAAGCTGAAGACGGGGACACTTTCCTCAACAGAAACCCAGGCGCTGGAGCTCCCTTACTCGGAAGCCCTCGTCAAGTTTTCCCTCCTCACCGTGGGCGGGACGGTCCTCACGGCCTCGGAAGCTCTGAAGGACGGCCTGGCGGTCCATATCGGAGGCGGGTTCCATCATGCCTTTCCCGATCACGGGGAGGGGTTCTGCGTCCTGAACGACGTTGCCGTGGCGGTGGAAAAGCTCAGGGCGGAAGGCAAGATCCGGAAGGCCATGATCGTCGACTGCGATCTCCACCAGGGAAACGGGACGGCGGTCATCTTTTCCAGGACGGACCATGTCTTCACCTTCTCCATCCACCAGATGGACATCTATCCCTCCGAAAAGGCCGCGAGCACCCTAGACGTAGAACTCTGGTCGGGGGAAGGAGACGAGGCCTACCTTGCCGGCATGAGGGTCCATTTTCCGCGGCTCTATCGCGAGTTCCGTCCCGACCTGGTGGTCTACCTGGCGGGGGCCGACCCCTACGGCAAGGACCAGTTGGGCGGCCTCGACCTGACTCTGGACGGTTTGAAAGAGCGGGACAGAATCGTCATCGAAGAGGCCCGGAAACTCAGGGTCCCGGTCGCTGTCGTGTTGGCCGGCGGCTACGCGGCGGAGATCGAAGACACCGTCGCCATCCACATCAATACGATCAGGGTCGCGCAGAGGGCGTAGATACCCAAAATTGCCGATAGAATGTGAGTCTGTTCAACGACCCACACAAAACTTAGGAAAGCAACGCAGGTTGAGAGCAACAGGGTTCGGCGGCCGCTGCCGTTCAATCTTGAAGAAAGACGTGGGCGTAGACCTTGGCGTCGCCGATCATGTTGTCGATGATGCAGTACTCGTTGGGCTGGTGGGCCGTTTCGTCGACCTTCGACCAGCAGGCGGCCTCGAACCCCTGGCGCCGGAATAAGGCGGCCACGGTCCCTCCGCCGATCCCTGAAGCGGAGGCTTCCTTCCGGTAGACCTCCATGATGGCCTTCTTCAGGGCCATGACGACGGCGGCCCGGGCCGGGGTCGGCGGCGCCGCGGGAGCGTTCTGCTCCTCCTGGATCGTGATCTTCACGTTCTGCTTCTGCTCGATCGCGTCAGCGATCTCCCGGATCCTCTTCTGGACAACGGCCACGTCATAACCCGGAAGGATGCGGCTGTCCACATAGAAGATGTCCTCCCCCGGGATGGTGTTGATGTTCGGGACATTAGCGTCTTTTTTCGTGGGCTCGAAGGTGGAGATGGGAGGATCGAAGAGCTCGTCCTTGGCGTTGAATGTCACATAAAGCTTATCGAGCTCCGTGATCAGGTAGGCGGCGGCTTTGAAGCTGTTGACGCCCTTCTCCGGCGTTGAGCCGTGGGCCTGTTTGCCAAGGGTCTTGATCTTCAGCCAGAGGATGCTTTTCTCGGCGACCTCGATGAGGGATCCCGTCACGTTTCCGGCGACGTGGACGATGATGAGGTCCTGTTTCCGAAAGGCGTCGGTATGCTCAAGGACGTAATCGATGCCCTTCTTGCTCCCGGTTTCTTCGTCGGCGACCAGGGCTACGCCGATGTCATAGGACGGCAGCAGGCCCTCCTCCCGGAAGGCCCTGATGGCGAAAAGCGAGGAAACCATGTCCTGCTGGTTGTCCTCGACGCCCCGTCCGTAGACCCGGCCTTTCTCGACCCAGGCCTTGAACGGGTTGCCTCGCCAGAGGGACAGTTCTCCGGGAGGAACGATGTCCATATGGGTCATCACCCAGATCGTCTTGGAGTGATCTTTTCCCTTGAAGAAAGCCAGAATATTGGGACGGGAGCCGTCGGGGGAGTCCATGTCGAGAGCCTTGATCAGCTGGATATCCGTGAAGCCGTTCTGTTCCAGGTGCCTTGTCAGGAACTCGGCCTTTCTGCCCTCTCCCTCCCCTCCGCTGGCCGGCGCGATAGCGGGCAGGGCGCACAGTTTGATCTGCATATCGATCATATCGTTGCGATAGGAATCGATGCGCTTGCTGATCCTGGCGAAGATCTCGGGGTTGACCATAAAGGTTCTCCTTGACCGGGAATAATACACTTTTCTAGAAGAGAAAGCAACATCAAAACATCAGGTCGGCACACAGTTCTTCCGGCACGAGGGTGTCCTGTTTTGACCGGTGACGTATAGCCTCGTTCCTTGACTTTTAATATTTCGAACGATACATTTAATCCAGATGCGAATCGGTGTGGATGTCCGTCCCTTTCTCAGCCGAGAGACCGGCGTCGGGATCTATCTGAAGAACCTCCTCTTCCAGCTTGCCTGTATCGACAAGGCCAACGAATATTGCCTATTCAGTTCCTCCTGGAAGGAGCGTTTTCCCGTCGACAAGGTCCCCCCGTTTGCCAGGTCCAGATTCAAGGACCTCCGGATCCCCGTAAGGGTCGTGAACTTCCTTTGGTACCGCCTAGGCCGGCCGTCCCTCGATTCCTTCTTGGGGATGAAATTGGACCTCGTCCATTCGCCGACGCCGTTGGCCCTGCCGACCCGGGGGAAAAAGATCGTCACCGTTTACGACCTTTTTTTCCTTGATCAACCCATGAAGGCCGACAAGCAGGCGAGGGACGTGTTCTCCAAGAAGGCCCGAGAATCGTTGGAAAAGGCCGACGGCATCCTGACGATCTCCGAGTTCACGCGGCGAGCTGTCCTGGAATGCTTCTCGCTTGACGAGACCAAGATCAAGGTTACCCCGTTGGGCCTCAACCCGCTCTTCCTCGAAGACGTCCCGGCCGAGGTCCTCGAAACGACCCGACGTAAATACGCCCTGCCCGAAAGGTTTCTCCTTTTCGTGGGAGCCGTCGAGTTCAGAAAGAACCTGGTGACTCTTGTCGAGGCCTTGGCCAAGGTGCATGAAGCCGGAGAGAAGGTCGTTCTTTTCGTGGCCGGCCGGAAAGGCGAAGATTCCACCAACCTCGACGAGGCCGTCGCAAGGCTCAGGCTCGGGGACTGGGTCAAGCCCCTCGGCTATCTTCCCGACTCCGAAATCCGCGACCTCTACCGGCTTGCCCACCTCTTCGTTTTCCCCTCCCTCTGCGAAGGCTTCGGTCTTCCCCTCCTCGAGGCCATGGCCTGCGGCTTGCCCGCCGCCGTATCCCGGGCCGGAGCGCTTCCCGAGGTCGGAGGAGAAGCAGCCGCCTACTTCGATCCCATCGATCCTGATGAGATCGCCGGCGTCCTGCTGAGACTCCTCCGAGACGCCGGGAAGAGGCGGGAGCTTGCCGAAAAAGGGAAAGAGCGGGCCGTCCTCTTCAGCTGGGAATCGACCGCCCGCGAGACGCTGGCGTTCTATGAGAAGGTCGCCGGGGCCCGATGAAAACCGTTCTCTTTGTTTCGCACTCCGCCGAGTTGAACGGCGCCGAGCGGATGCTTCTGGATGTTCTTTGCGGCTTGGACCGGGAGAAGTTCAGGCCCCTCCTCGCTCTCCCGCGGACCGGGATTCTCCAACGGGAAGCGGAGAGGG
>CAZSMW010000352.1:0-7569 GCA_964607985.1 uncultured Eubacteriales bacterium | reverse complement strand
CGATCTAAGGGAAGGCATCATGCCCGGAGACCTCGGGGATATGGTGAAGGAAGTCCTTTCGCTGCCGGGCATACGTCTTGCCGGCATCGGGGCGAACCTGGCCTGTTTCGGGGGGGTCAAGCCGGACGCGAAGAACATGGGAGAGCTTTCTTCCCTCGCTCTGGACATAGAAAAGAAGTTTCACATCGAGCTGGAATACGTCTCCGCCGGCTGCTCGACGGTATACTCCTGGCTCAAGTCCGTCGACCGGGTCAACCGGGTCAACAACGTCCGGCTGGGCGATTCGTTTCTCCTCGGAGGAAGAGACCTGGTAGAAAAGGGGATCCCGGGGCTCCATTATGACGCGTTCACACTGGTCGCCGAGGTCATCGAATCCAAGATCAAACCCTCTGTTCCCTGGGGGGAGATCGGGCTCGATGCGTTCGGCAGCATCCCCAGGTTCGAGGACCGCGGCACCGGCAGGCGCCTCATCCTCAACATCGGCCGGCAAGACGTCCTTTTCACCCAGCTCTACCCGCGGGTCGATATCGAGATCCTTGGCGCCTCGAGCGATCATTTGATCGCCGTCTCGAACACGGCCGAGCTCCAGGTCGGTGACGAGGTGAAATTCGATATCGATTACGGGGCCATGCTCGCCGCCATGACATCGCCCTATGTCCAAAAAGTCCACCTGAACCGGGATTCGGCATGACCTGGAGAAGGCTCTTCATTTCCCTCTTTTTTTCGGCGTTCTTTCTGATCGGTATCTTCGCTGCGCCACAGCCGTTGACCAAAGAGTGGACAGCCTGGCTGGATGAGGTCGGGCCGATCATGACCAAGAGGGAGCTTTCGGTCTTCAAAAGCCTACAGACCGAGGAGGACCGGAAAAGGTTCCAGCAGATGTTCTGGAAGGCCCGGGACACGACGCCCGGGACTCCCCAGAACGAAACCATGATCGAATATTATGCCCGGAGAGGATACGCCGAAGCCCATTACGACGGGGCCCGGACGGATAGGGGCCGGATCTATATTCTCCTTGGAAAGCCGGCGGAGGTCCAGAACTTCTCGGGGTCGGAAAAGGTCGTCGATTGTGAGCTCTGGCTGTAGCAGAACGAGGGCCGGAGGGGGCTCCCCCCCATGCTCTACCTGCTCTTCTACCGGCGGGACAACATCGGGGATTACGTTCTTTTCTATCCCGGGCTCAACTCCAACCTGGAGATCCTGTCCACAAGTTATATGCGGGGGAGCGTCAGCCAGGCCCAGGCGTACCGGATCATCAGCTCGAGCTTTCCCGAGCTGGGTAAGGCCTCCCTTTCCGTCATCCCGGAGGAGGCGAACATGGCCTTCGCCGGGACCCCGAATTCTTCGGCCAACGTCATCGCCCAGATTCACAACTTGCCGGAAAAAGAGGTCGAGAAGGGCTATCTCAGGAACTTCTCAGCTGTCGAAGGGACGGTCGACGTCAGCTATTCGGCCAAAGAGATCGCCGCTAAAGCGGCCTTCTGGCTGACCGAACAGAACGGCATCCGTTTCATCAATTATTCGATCCTGCCCGATCTGATCCGGACGATAAAGAACCCGGACGGGTTCCAGACCGCGCACCTGGTCTTCCACCTGAGGGTCGAGGACACGGCCGGGAAAACGATCTACCAGAGAGAAAAAGAGATACGCTTGAAGCTTGATGAGGCCAGGAAGAAGGCGATGGAAGAACGTAAATTCGTCTTCAACGATCTCGCTCCGATCATCGAAGGAGATTTCGACGCGATTCTGACCTTGACCAACAGGACCACGGAGGAATTTGCCGTCCTCAAGGAACGGATCCGGACGGGCCCTGGGGCCGTGCCGGCCGTCGTGGGCTACGAGGTCAAGGAGAAGAACGCAGGGTCTTTCGTTCCTTTGAGTCTCGGGGATTATAAGGTCCTCTCGGACCCCCGCGCCATTTACGGCCCGGGTGAAACCATTGAAACCATTCTGATTTTGGACAAGGCCCCCCGAATCGTCCTTGTTCCCAGGGACAAGGGGCTCGAGGCCGTGGAGATCAAGGATGCCTTCCAGCGGGGCGGCCTGTTCATCTTCCGCCGGCCTCTCAAGGACATCCGGGCCGGAAATTATGACTTGGTCATGGACAGGGAAGGGGCCGAGGTTTTCCGAAAGACCGTTTCCATCCTGTCCTTCGACGTTCCCAAGCCTATCGAGTTCGAAAGCGTCGAACCTCTTTCGTCGAAAGATGACTACACATTCATCCTCGGCCAGGAATATTTGAACGCGGGTGACGCGGCCCGGGCCCTCGAATGCTTCCGGGGGCTTCCCGAACGGCTCCGGAACTCCGATTCGATCCCGGTCATCGCGCGGGCCTTATATCTGACAAAAGATTTTGCCGGGGTTTTGGATCTGCTGGAAAAGGACGGCGTGGAAAGAACCTATCCGGTCCTCCTCCTCCTCGGCAACACATGTCTCGAGCTCAAGAAGCTGGACCGAGCGGCCGTCTATTTCGAGCAGGTCCGAAAGTACGGGGATACCCCGGAGAACAACAGGACCCTGGGGGCCATCTATTTCTCTTTGGGCGATAAGGAAAAGGCTAAAACCTACTGGGAAAGGGCCGACGCGCTCGAAAAAAAACGGGATGAAACGAAACCCGGCGAAAAAAAGGAACCCTCATGAACAGGACGAACAAAGCCCTCATACTGGCGGTAGCGATCAGTGCGGCATGTTTCGGGTCGCCCCTCAGGGGGGACATTACGGGGGCCGTGGACGGGCTGGTCAAAGACGCGGCAACCGGACAGGTCCTGGCAGGCGTCAAGATCGCCATGGTCTATTCGAAGTCCGAGTCTATGTCTTATTCCCTTGTTTCCGACAAGAAAGGCCATTTCTACAAGAGCGGTCTCGTTCCAGGCGCTTACAACCTGACCTTCGAAAAAGAAGGCTACGTCCCCCAGTCGGGATCGGTCAGGGCTATCCTCGGTGAGGCGACGCCCATGGACGTCCGGATGGAACCGGGAAGCGCGGCGGCCCCGGGCGGAATTCCCCTGGGAAAGATCGTCAGCTCAGGTTCCGAGCTCCTCTCGGCGAGGAGATATAACGAGGCTGTCGCCGAGTTTAGCGATGCCATCACCAAGGCCCCTTCCGAAGCGGTCCTCTATTACTACCGGGGTTACGGGCTCGAAAGGTCCGGGAAGACCGACCAAGCCCTCGAGGATTATCGAAAAGCGATCGAGCTCAAGCCGGACTTTATTTTGCCCCTGACCCGGTCGGGCATCATCCTGGCCAAAAAGGGGGATTTTGAAAAAGCCTCGGAGTTTTACAAGAGAGCGGTTGACCTGAAGGGTCAGGACCCCGAAACCTTTTACAACTACGGTGTTTGTCTCGTCAACACGGGAAAAAAGGAAGAGGCCCAAGGGGTGTTCGAGAGACTCCTAGCGATCGATCCATATTACTCCGACGGGTATTATCAGCTCGGAATCATCTTCCTGGGTTCGGGCGACTCGGCCAAGGCCAAGGCCCTGCTCCTAAAATTCGTTGAACTCGATCCCAACAACTCGAATGCGGCGCTGGCGAAGGAAATCCTAAAGAGCTTGAACTGAGGCTCGCCGGGCCGGCCCTGTGGACCCTTATCGTTTCTTGGTCCTGGCCTCGAGGGCCTGGCCTTTTTCCAGCTCCGCCCGATACTCGGACAAGCGTCCCAGGCGGTTGTAGATATCGGCCAGAACAAAATGACCCAAGGGGGCCGATTCCGCCTCGGGCTCCAATTCCAGTCCCTTAAGGGCGAGGCGGATGGCTTCGTCGAAGTTTTCGTTCCGGTCGAGATAGGCCTTGGCCAGGAAGAGGTATCCCCGCGCGAATTGAGGATTGGCCTTGACAGCTTCTTTGAAATGCTCGAATTCACCCTGCCGGTCGCCGGTCTTAGCGCAGACGAGCGCCAAGTTGAAATAGGCCGGGTAGGCGGCGGGGTGGATCTCGATCTCTTTCCGGTATTCATCCGCGGCTTGTTGGAGATCGCCTTTCTCCTCATACAGAAGACCCAGGTTGTAATGGGCGTCCGGGATCTGGGGCCGCATCTCGAGCGACCTCCGGATCTCCCGTTCCGCCGGCTCGAGCATCTTCTTCTCAAGATAAGCGGAGCCCAGGAGATTATGGGCGACGGCGCTGTGTTCCGGATCGGCGGCGATTGCCTTCTCGAGATGGGAGATGGCCGCGTCGAAATCCCGGATATCCAGGGAGATCTCACCGAGGTTGACATAGGGTTTCGGGTCCTTCGGATCGAGCTGGATGAGGCGCCGGAAACCGGCGGCCGCTTCGTCCGGCTTCTTGAGTTTCCTGTAGGCCTGGGCCATGGTGAAGATCGCCGCCCCGTACTCGGGGTCGATCTCCAGGGCCGCCCGGCACTCCTCGATCGCTTCTTCAGGGCGATCGAGCTCCATGTAGATGTTTCCTCGGACTTGGCGGGCCTCCATGATCCCGGGGTCCTCATCGATGACCTCACCGATCTTCTTCAAGGCATCGTCGTATTCGCGGTCGGCCGAAGCCCCCTCGGCCTGCTTGAGCTTGTTGTAGAGGTGGATCTTGTCCTTGGGGTCGGAGAGGCCGACGGAACGGTCGATCTTCGCCCTCGATGTGAACCCTCCGACGTAGCCTAGGGCTCTCAGTTTCTCCAAAGTATCATTATCCAGTTGCCGGGGGGCTTTCTCCTCGGCCCCCTGGACCGGCGAACGTTCCTGGAGCCTCTTCATTTCTTTTATGAACCTCTCCGCCTGCGGGCCGTTTTGCCCGTAGATGTTGGTCCTTTCCATCGGGTCCCGGACGATGTCGTAAAGCTCCGGCCGCGGCGCTTGGATGTATTGGTACCGGACCGTCCGGAGGCTCTTGAGCTCGCTCCACCCATAATGGTATCGAGGATAATAGCTTTCGCTATAGGCCATCTTATCGGTTTCGGACCGGCTGCCGGCCAAGAGGGGGGCCAGGCTCCTTCCCTGGACCTCATTGGGAACGGCAATCCCGAGGAGGTCGAGGAGCGTGGGCATGATGTCCACGAGCTCCACCTGGGCATCGATCGTCTTTGCCTTCAAATTCGAGGCGGGTAGCTTCAGGATCAAGGGGACGGAGACGGTGGAATCGTAAATGAAAAAAGCGTGTGAACTCTCCCCGTGTTCCCCCAGGCTTTCCCCGTGATCGGCCGCGATGACGATGATGGTCTTGTCCAGGACTCCCTTTTCCCGGAGGCTTTCCAGGACCTTCCCGATGAGGGAATCCACGTAAGCGATCTCGCCGTCGTAGAGTCCCCACGGCCGCCCCGAATACTCGCTCTTGTAGGGCTCAGGAGGTTCATATGGGGTATGGGGATCGTAGAGGTGGATCCAGCTGAAGAAGCGGAGGTCCCCGTTCGTTTTGAACCAATCGAAAAAGGCTTTGATGACCTCGCCCCCTTCACGCTGGACGGAATCGAGGCTGATCTTCTTGTACTTGGCGAAATCGAAATTGTCATAATAATAATCGAAACCCTGGTTGAGGCCCCATCGGGAATCGAGGACGAAGGCGCCGACGAATGCGCTCGTCGTCCAGCCTTTTTGCTTCAGGAGTTCGGCCAGAGTGACTTTTTCCGGCTCCAAGTAGAAACCGCCGTTGTCCCTAACACCATGAATGAACGGATAGGTTCCCGTGAAGATCGAAGAATGCGAGGGCAGGGTCAGCGGGGCCTGGGCCGTTGCGTTCTTGAAAAGGAACCCATCCGCGGCCAGCCCATCGATATTCGGCGTCCGGACGTTCGGGTAGCCGTAACATCCGATGTGGTCGGCCCGGGTCGTGTCCAAAGTGAAGAGGAGGACGTTCGTCTCCGGGAACGTCCCGAGGCCTTTCTTGGAAAAGCCCTTGTTCAGCCCGAGATAGATCAGAAAGCCGAGGGCGGCAACGCCGGCGGCCCAGAGAATGAAACGGCTTGCGGAAGGCCCATCGCCGGCTGAGATCCTTTCATGATTGCGCCTGGCGGACATTATTTTTATTTCTTAAGGGTCTCGAGGATTTCCTTCACCTTGGCCGCCTGGGGAGCGTTCGGTTCGAGCTGGAGGAAGGCCTCGAAGGACTTGATGGCTTCCTCCTTCATCCCTTTCTGGGTATAAGCGTAGCCCAAAAGATAGTTGGTAAAGGGGTAGTTCGGGTTGAAGCCGGAGGACAGTTTCAGCTTTTCCAGCGCTTCGTCGATCTTCTCCAGCTGAAGCAGCTCTTTGGCCTTCTCGAAATAGATATCGGCCAGAGCTTCCTTGGTCTTCGATTCTTCCGGTTTGAGCTCGAGGGCCTTCAGAAGGGCCTTCTCCGCCTCGTCGGCCTTGCCCTGTCGATAGAGAAGAAGCCCCAGGTTGATGTGGGCTTCGGCAAAGTCCGGTTTGAGCTCGACCGCCTTCCGGAAGGCGTCGAGGGCCTCTTCGAGCTTGTCGGCCTGGGCCAGGCTCACTCCGTTCTGAAACAAGGCGAGGGCCTCCTGCCTCTTTTTTTGTTCTTCGCTCGGTTCCCTGGCCAGGTCGATCTCGACCATCCGGGAGGCGCCCGCCTCAAGTTCAAGTTCTTGATAAATGCTCTTATAACCCTCTTTAACGGAGGTCAGGGAATATTTGCCGGGAAAAAGCCTCCGGAAAGTAAATTCCCCCTTCTTATTCGTTTTTATCGAGAGGGCTTGTCCCGTCCCCTGATGTTTAAGCTGGATCTCGACCTGAGCGATAGGTTTCTTCTCGAGATCCAGCACTTTGCCGGCGAGCTGGGCCATCTCTTCTCCCTCTTCCTGGCAGAGCCCTAGGGCCGGGAAGAATAAAACCGCCAAAAAACTGATGACCAGAATTTTTGCCGCGACCTTAGTCATGATAAATCACCTTTGTCTTTAAATTTTAATATGAGCATAAAAGAAAAACAGATTATCATATATTTATGACAAAGAAAAGGATTTCTGCTTAAAGGAAATAGCGTCCAAAACAGATGGGTTGAATTCAATCAATCGTGTCGTTTTAAATGAAGTTGCCTGTTCAATAAATCCAGAGGTGGCGGATGGCATGCGGAATTCAGACAAAGTGCTTGACATGACCTGGGTATTCATAAGATATATTCTATATAATGTCGAGGAGGTGGATCAGAAGAAGGCGCTCAATATCGACGTGAACGGGGACAATTCAGGGGATTGAATCAAAGGTTCCCTAGGGACTCAAGGTTGAAGGAGGAATTAATGAAGAGGAAATTTCACTCACTGTTAACAGCTCTTGTCATTTTTGGTCTCATTTCCGGGATATCCTATGCCCAGAGCGGGACGACAGGTTCCATTGAAGGAAAGATCATTGACGAAGAGGGCAATCCGCTTCCAGGGGCCCACGTCAAAGTGTCCTCTCCCGACCTCATCGGAGGAGTTCAAAGCAAGGTTGCTTCGGCGGAGGGTAAGTTCAGATTCGTGGCCCTTCCCAGCGGCGCCTATACACTTGAAGCTTCGCTCGCGGGATTCACGTCCGTCAAGAGGGACGACATCAAGATCTTCGTCGGTCAGACCATTACCATTGACCTCGTTCTCCAGATCGGCAAGCTGGAGCAGGAGGTGACGGTCACGGGGACGTCGCCCCTCAT
>CAZSMW010000351.1:0-5634 GCA_964607985.1 uncultured Eubacteriales bacterium | reverse complement strand
ATAGGGTCAAAAACATTTCCCCATATGCAGGCAAACCTGTAAGAATTTTCATAAATTACTTGACATAAAGACGCTCAGCTTATATATTATTAACTTACTAATAAAGGAGGACGATCATGGCAAAGATTATCGGAATCGACTTGGGAACGACCAACTCTTGTATCTCCATCATGGAAGGCGACAAGACGACCGTCATTCCCAACGAAGAAGGGGGGAGGACGACCCCTTCTGTCGTCGCGTTCACTCCCAAAGGCGAGGTCCTGGTCGGACAGGTCGCCAAGAGGCAAAGGGTCACGAATCCCGAAAACACCATTTTTTCGATCAAGAGATTCATGGGCAGACGCTTCGCCGAAGTTGGGCAGGAGATCAAACAGGTCCCCTTCAAGGTCAAGGAAGCCACTAACCACGGCGTCGTGGTGGAGGCCCTCGGCAAGGAATACGCTCCGCCCGAAATCTCGGCCTACATTCTACAAAAGCTTAAAAAGGCGGCCGAAGATTACCTAGGTGAGAAGGTCGAAAAGGCCGTCATCACCGTTCCGGCCTACTTCAATGACAGCCAGAGGAAGGCCACCAAGGACGCCGGTAAGATCTCCGGACTCGATGTCGTCCGGATCATCAATGAGCCGACAGCCGCCGCCCTGGCCTACGGCATGGACAAGAAGAAAAACCAGGTCATCGCCGTCTATGACTTCGGCGGAGGGACGTTCGATATCTCCATCCTCGAGGTCGGGGAGGGGGTCGTCGAAGTCAAGTCAACCAACGGCGACACCCATCTCGGAGGCGACGACATCGACCAGAAGATCCAGGACTGGCTGGTCGCCGAGTTCCGGAAGGAATCGGGGATCGACCTGACCAGGGACAAGATGTCCCTCCAGAGGCTCAAAGAGGCCGCCGAGAAGGCCAAGATCGAGCTGTCGACGACGATGGAGACAGAGATCAACCTGCCCTTCATCACGGCCGACGCCTCGGGTCCCAAGCACCTTCTCATGAAGATGACCCGGGCCAGGCTCGAGCAGCTCATGGAAGACCTTGTCCAGAGATCGGTCGCTCCCTGCAAGCAAGCCCTCTCCGACGCCAACCTGAAAGCCTCCGATATCGATGAGGTCATTCTCGTCGGCGGCCAGACAAGGGCACCGCGTATCCAAAAGCTGGTCAAGGACCTTTTCGGCAAAGAGCCCAACAAGGGCGTCAACCCGGACGAGGTCGTGGCTGTCGGCGCCGGCATCCAGGGCGCCGTCCTGTCCGGCGAAGTGAAGGACATCCTTCTTCTCGATGTCACGCCGCTCACGCTCGGCATCGAAACGCTCGGTTCGGTGTTCACCAAGATGATCCCTCGCAACACGACAATCCCGACCAAGAAGACGGAGATCTTCTCAACGGCTTCGGACAACCAGCCGAGCGTCGAGATCCACGTCCTTCAGGGCGAACGGGAGCTGGCTACGGCCAACCGGACCCTCGGGAGATTCCACCTCGACGGCATCCCGCCCTCGTCGAGGGGCATCCCCAAGATCGAGGTGACCTTCGACATCGACGCCAACGGCATCCTCCATGTCTCGGCCAAGGACATCGGGACGGGCAAGCAGCAGGCCATCACCATCACCGGCCACAGCGGCTTGGACGAAAAGGAGATCGATCGGATGGTCAAGGACGCCGAGGCGCACTCGGATGAGGATAGGAAGCGCCGAGAGGTTATCGATGCCAGAAACCAGGCCGACCAGCTGATCTATAGCCTGGAGAAGCTCCTCAAGGAGAGCAAGGACAAGATCCCCGCAAACGATGCTGAGAAGGTCAAAGAGGAGATCGAGAACACCAAAAAGGCCATCGAGACAGAGAACGTGGACACGATCCGGAACGCCATAGAAGTCCTTTCCAATGCCTCCCACAAGCTCACGGAGACCCTCTATCAGCAGGCCGGTCCCCAAGCGCAACCCGAGGCCGGCCAGGCCCATCAGTCATCCTCCCCGCACGACGGCGGCGGCGCTTCTTCCGGCGGCCCCGAGGAGGAGGTCATAGACGCGGAGGTTGTCGACGACGACAAAAAGAATTAAACTGGACTCATGAGCTGCGGGAAGCCCGTCTGGCCGGCTTCCCGGAGATGAACGCATGACCAAAGATTTTTATGAAGTCCTCGGGGTTCCCCGGAGTGCCTCGCAACCCGAGATCAAAAAGGCCTACCGGCGGCTTGCCCGCAAGTATCATCCCGACCTGAACCCGGGAGACAAAACTTCGGAGACCAAGTTCAAGGAGATCCAGGGGGCCTATTCGGTCCTCAACGATCTAAAAAAGAAGTCTCAGTACGATCAGTTCGGTTTTGCAGGCGACATGCCTCCGGGCGGGGCCGGCCCGCGCGGTCCCTCGGGGAGCGGTTTCGAAGGGTTTGATTTTTCCGACTACGGGACCTCTTCCTTCAAGGACTTTTTCGAGAACCTCTTTGGCAAAGGCGGCACTGCCCGGCCAGGGGAGGAGATTTCTCTCGAACGCGGGGAGGACCTCCACTACACGATGAACATCGGATTCGCGGATGCCATCAACGGCTTCCAGACCCGCATCCGCCTGAACAGGCTCGTCAACTGCCCGTCCTGCGGGGGGAAAGGCGCCGCTCCCGGCGGCGGCCGGAAACCCTGCCCGTCCTGCGGCGGCAGCGGCCACGGTTTCGTCCAGCGGGGCTTCATGAAGTTCTCAACGACCTGCCCCGCCTGCGGCGGTGCCGGGAAGACGGCGGGAACGGCGTGCTTGGATTGCGCCGGCCGGGGACTAACCCAGAAGTCCGAGCTGATCTCGGTCCGCATCCCGGCCGGCGTTGATACCGGCTCGAAGGTGAGGATCCCAGGGAAGGGCAACGCCGGCAGGAACAACGGCATGCCGGGAGATCTCTATATCCAGATCGAGGTCGCCCCGCATTCGTTTTTCCGCCGCGAAGGGGCCAACATCCATGTCAAACTTCCGATCACGGTGCCTGAGGCGACCCTCGGGGCTAAGATCGACGTCCCGACGCTCTATGGACCCATGGCCATCCGCATCCCGCCCGGAACGAGGTCGGGACAGAAGTTCCGGCTCAAGGACAAGGGCGCTTCCAGCCCGGGGAAAAAAGCGCGAGGGGACGAGTTCGTCGAGGTCTCGATCGTCCCGCCTCCGTTCGGCGATCAGCGGGTCCGCGAGCTGATGAAGGAACTTGAGAAACTCTCCGGCCCCAATCCGCGGGAGGACATGGGAGTACGGTGAGATGAAGAAAACCAAAGACGCCAAGGAACCGAAGCGCTACTACCATATCAGCAGCGTCGCCAAGATGTACGACATCCATCCCCAGACTCTCCGCCTCTACGAGAGGGAAGGTTTGCTTATGCCCTCAAGAAGCGAGGGGAACACGCGCCTGTATTCGGCCGAAGACCTGAAACGGCTCGAGGTCGTCCTGAACCTCATCCGCGAACTGGGCGTTAATCTGGCCGGGGTCGAAGTGGTCCTCAACATGCGGCAGAAGATCGAGGAGATCGAGGGAGAGGTCAATCAGTTTCTTGAGTACGTTCGGAAGGAGTTCTTCAAGGGCAAGGACGATGAGTTTGAAGCCCGAAGGAACGCCCTGGTCCGCGTCAGCCCGGCCCGTATCGTCAAGATCGATCGAGCGGATCCCTAAGGATGGACAGCAAGGATTGGATGGATTCCCGGAATCTGAAGTTCTACTTCGACCAGATCATCAAGAGTTCGGTCCAGCACCAGATCCGCCCGATGCTCGGGGAACTGGAAGAAAAGGAAGCCCTTGTGTTAAAATTGCGTTTCGGGCTGGATGACGACCGCCCCAGGACCCTCCAGGAGATCGGAAGCCTCCTGGACCTGACGCGGGAGCGCAGCCGGCAGATCGAACAAAAGGCGATACGGAAGCTTTTGCGGTCGCGTAGAATGCAACAGCTCAGAGGATACCTGAATTGACCGAAGACAAGATCTGCGCCAAGTGCCACGGGACCGGCTGGGTCCTGGAAGACGAGGGAAAGGGGCACGTCGCAAAAAGGTGCGGCTGTTTTATCGCCCGTCAGGCCGAGGTCCTCCTCGAACAGGCCAACATCCCCAAACGTTACGAGAACTGCACCCTCGCGAACTACGAGGGCCACAACGATTCCCTCAAGGACGCCCTGGCGATCGCTAAGAAATTCGTCAAGAACTTCCCGGCCCAGGAGATCGGCGTGCTGTTCATCGGACCGTGCGGTGTGGGGAAGACGCACCTGTCGGTGGCCATCATCCATGAGCTCATCCGGAAAAAGGGCGCCCGCTGCGTCTTCTACGATTTCCGGGACCTCATCCGGGAGATCCAGAATTCGTTCTCCCCGGATTCCGCGATGACGGAGTCGGATATCCTCGCGCCGCTCTTTCAGAGCGAGGTCCTCGTCCTCGACGAATTGGGAGCCAAGCGCACGACGGCCTGGGTCGAAGAGACCATCTTTTACGTTATCAACCATCGGTACAACAGAAAGAAGACGACGATCTTCACCTCGAACTACCCGGATACCGAAGAGCGCGAGGACACGCGCGAGTCCTTCTACAAAAAGGGCGGCGAGAGCCTCGTCGACCGCATCGGCGTCCGCCTGCGTTCCCGCGTCTACGAGATGTGCAAGGTCGTCGACATGTGGGGTGACGACTACCGCAAGATGGCCAAACAGGCCGGCTACCGGCTCTAGGGTTTCATCTTTTTGGATTCTTTATCTGGGGGGGGGGGGGGACGAAATGGCCGAGAAACGAAGATATCAGGACCGCCGATCATCTCTTATTTCGGCAGTTCAGAAACGGCGGAAATAAATCAGGCAAATGGCCATAGACCTGGCCGGAGGCCGATGCCAGATTTGTGTGTACCATAGGTGTACAGAGGCCTTAGAGTTTCATCACCTTCTTTTTTGTGTGCAAATTGCCATAGGGAAGCCCATGCTGGTCTTCATTCTGTGAACGAGATGTCGCATCTGCCGAGGGCTTGATTCCAGCCTAATGACGGCCTTGCTTTTTTTACGGGCTCATGATATATTGCGCCAGCTTACTCCTCGGTAGCTCAATCGGCAGAGCGGGTGGCTGTGAATATCGCAGCTTCCACGAGAGATCGTGGTTGAAAAACCGGGTGAACTCAGGGAAACCTTCCCTCCGCCGGGTGCGGAGAAAGGCGATCCTGAGCCAAGCCCCAGCCGTTCCAACGGCCGGGGAAGGTGCAGAGACTAGAGCTTCGCTCGTACTCCGGGGGTTTCCCCGGGGGAAGCGCCCGGCGCCCCATCCCCGACATTCGGGAAGGGCGATGAGATAGTCCAAGCCCGGAAGAAATTCCGGGGCGCTTGTAACCACTAGGTTGCAGGTTCGAGTCCTGCCCGAGGAGCCATATTTTCCATCCGGCCTTTTTCCACGATCTTCTTGCCTTAGCCCCTTATCGGTAAAATATGTGGAAATATGCTTTCCCGGAACGCTCGAGGTCGGGTGATGATCAAATATTATGATTGTAAAGTGTTCAACTCGGAAGATATCGAAGGCTTGGCTTTTCGGATGAGCAGAAGAACGGCCGCTATAACGGAGTATTAGGAGATCGATAGGATTATGGCCCATCTGAAGCTGACGTTCGTGGCGACGAAGCCCCCGCCGTCCCATGTTTTTACCGAGGTCGCTCAGATG
>CAZSMW010000350.1:0-8921 GCA_964607985.1 uncultured Eubacteriales bacterium | reverse complement strand
TTTTCGAGTACGAGAGCCTGATGGCCGGGCTCCTCGATTTCGACGAGCCCATTCTCCTGCCACAGCAGGAGTTGTTAATCAGGAAACGGACCATCGCTACGGATAGGTTCACGTCTGTCAATAAAATCATTATAGCGGCGTTTGCTTCTCCAACTTTTCGATTATCTTGGCAAAAGAAGGCACACGTCTAAAAGCAGAGAACAGTTCGTCGGCTTTGAAAGCCGGCACATCACGCCAGCCCAAAGCAACGGCCTGGCGAAGATTTTCGAGAGCTTTCTGCTTTTTATTCAACAGGGCATAATAACTCGCCATATCATAATGGACCTGGGCATCGCAGCCTTCCCATATCCAGTTGAAATCGAATCCTTGTTTCGTCTTGTAAAGCTCCGCCGCTTTTTCGAACTGCTTCTTTGCCTCAGAGATATCGCCCAAGGCGAAGTATGTCCTGGCCTGCCCGAGATATGCTTTCAGCAAAAAATAGCCGATGCCGAGCGACCGAGGGTACCGGAAGATGAGAGCCTCCGCTCTTTTGAATTCAAGGAGGGCCTCATCGTACCGGACCTGGTTAAAACAAAGAGTCCCCAGGCCGCAGTAAGTCAACGACTTGAACGGCTCCCGATAGACGTGATCGAATCCTTCGAGAAGGGCCAGGGAACGTTGGAACCAAGACTGCGCCTGGTCGAATTGACCCTGCCGAAGGTGAAAATTACCCATCAGAGTGAGAGCGCCGACAAATCTGTTGATTACTGGTTTTCCGGACTCCTCGATGGCCACCGCCTGAGAAAGGGCTGCTTTAGCCTCTTGATACATGCCGCGCAGCATGAAGATCCAGGCCGCGTTCATGTGGGCGGCCTCGTGGTTTGGCTGGAGTTGGCAGTTGATCTTGAACTGCCTGATAGCGCGCTTATAGCTTTCGATCTTGTACTCTATGACTGCCTCAAGCATAAATGCCACGCCGAGAAAGTAATGAGAGAGGGGGTTTTCAGGTTCGAGATGAACGGCTTTCCGGCCGGATCGAACAGCGTCTCCGAAGCGATAATCTCGCGCATAGCCATAGGTAAGCCACAAGTGAGGGTCGGCGATGTCCGGGTCGTGCTTGATGGCCGTCTGCAGATAGGATATCCCCTTCTCGAGGTCTTCATGGCGTGTGTGGGCGATGTACTTAATCATATGGATGCTTCCCAGCCCAGAGTAAGCGAGGGCGTAGCCTGGATCAAGGTCAATGGCTTTCTTGAAATATTCTACGGCTTTTGGAAGGCCCTCTTTGCCCATTTGAAGCAACAATTGCCGGCCGCGAACATAATATTCGTAGGCTTCCACTTCGACGGTTTCAGGCTTTTCGATCTTCCTGAGCTCTGAGTCGGAAACCTCCAGCTCCAGGGTGCCGATAAGGCGGGTGACGATTTCATCCTGAAGCCTGAAGATGTCATCCATCGTCCCGTCAACTTTGGCCGAGCCGGCAAGGTTTCCAGTTGCCACATCGGTAAAATGGGCCGTCATCCGGATGGCTCTGGCAAGTTTCTGAAATCCTCCCCACACGATCCAGCGCACTCCCAGTTTTCGGCCAAGGTCGATAACGAATTCTTCGCTGATCTTCTTGTCGGTGAGAGTCTTCTGGGCCTGGAGGACTTTCTCCCGACTGACCACAGAGAGGGAGGAGATTTTTTTGAGGTCAACAGTCACGGTTTCGGCAATACCATCGGACAGCCAGTCCGTCTCGGAGTCGGCAGAGATATTCAGAAAGTTGATCACAGCCACAGAATTTTCTTTCGTCTCTATCGTTTCTGTGATATCAACTTGAACGATAGGAGCTCCCGCCCTCGCTTTTTCCAGCTCGGTTAACATTTCGTCCGCCGAACCGTGCCTCTGGCTTGGATCTTTAGCCAGCGCTCTTTTCAGGATGAACTCGACCTCTGGGGAAACACTCTTATTCAGCTCCGAAGCCGGCCTGGGGCTTGTGTTGAGGATAGCATAGATCATGGCCTGTTCATTCATACCCCGGAAGGGCAGCTCCCCGGTCAACATTTCATAGAGGACCACTCCAAGCGCCCATATGTCTGTTCTCTGGTCAACCTCTTCGCCCCGCGCTTGTTCAGGAGACATGTAGGCGACAGTGCCCATCACCGTCCCCGCCCGAGTGAGCGCCATCTTGTCGCTGAGTTTGGCCAGGCCAAAGTCCACGATTTTTACGACTCTGTCGGCCGTAACGATGATGTTGGCAGGCTTGATATCCCTGTGGATAATGCCCTTCTTGTGGGCTTGGCCCAATCCTCTGGCCACTTGAATCCCTATATCAATCGCCTCTTGGAGAGGCAGAGGGCTTCGCTTGATTTTTTCTCTAAGACTCTCCCCTTCATAATAAGCCATGACGATAAACGTTCGGCCATCTTCTGTTTCATCGATTTCGTGGATCGCACAGATGTTCGCATCGTCGATCTGGGACGCAGCTTGAGCTTCCTGGACAAAGCGCTCCCTTGCTTCAGGGTCTCGAGTCAAGTCGGCAGGGAGAAATTTCAGGGCGACTGGACGTTTGAGCCTTGTGTCTTCAGCCTTGTAGACAACCCCCATGCCGCCTTTTCCAAGTTCCTGGATGATTTTGTACTTGGCTGCCAATGTGCTTCCCAAAAGAGGAGATACTTCTGCAGGCCGAAGAGTTTTTGTTTGAGATGACGGCATTTCTTGAAAAGGAATCAAGGCGGAAGAACAATAACTGCAAAAGCGGGAGTTTTCAGGATTGCTCCTCCCACATTCAGGACAGGATATAGTCAATTATGCCCCTTTATTATGGGAATTTGCTTCTCCGCTGTGATAGCGGAGTGCGAGTTCGTGCGCCAATTTTGCCCATCCCATCGTTGGGGATGATAAATCGCAGTGTCGTCTGTTGTCAAGTTGATGTACTCGTCCAGTACATTAGTGACACGTTGGGCTGAGGATGAGTTTTCAGCCAACCCTGATAGTATTCGGCCGGGTTCAGGGCCAAGGCGACCTCGGAGTTCGTCAAGAACCCCGACAGCGCCGACGCCGTCCTCCGGCTCGGGCTCAGGACCGCCGACCTGGGCCGTTACCGGGAGGCGATCGACATCTTTTCGAGGGGGATCTCCAGGCATCCCGACGACGCGCGGCTCCTCCGCTATCGCGGCCACCGCTACATTACAGTCCGTGAATTCGACAAGGCGATTTCCGACCTGTCGCGGGCAGCCAGCCTCTTAAACGGGAAGCCGGATATCCCTGATACGTCTGGCCCCGGAGGCACGGCCGTTCAGGGCGTTTCCGCCAAGCCCGCAAATACCCTCCGGTTCAGCGTCTGGTATCACCTCGGCCTGGCCCGCATTCGGTTATATCGCCGCCGAGGCCGAACTTGCCCGAATGAAGTAGAGGCGGTTCCAGGCCCTTTTCGAGTATAAGAGCCTTACGGCCGAGTTCCTGGACTTCGACGTCGTCAACGTCCCCGCCTACGATTGCGCGAGCGCAATGACGAATTCCGGCGCAGGTGGAGGATATTGGATCACTACGGCGAACCGAACATAAAATCGTCCAGGATAAAGGATGATATCGCCGGCCGCGAGGCGAAGTCAAGGAATGCAAGGCACAATTAACTCCCGAATATCAAAAAGGACAGAAGCCCAGCCCGGCAATCCGCCCTTCTTTCATCTTGACATCATTCGCGCCGCCCAATTAGAGTGGACTCGCGATATTGGTTTAGTTCGAAGCCAGATGAGCGGCCGCCGCCCGGCTCTTGGATGGGATCGATCCACAGCAGCTAGAAGGGAATCATTAAGCCGCGGGATTGTGGTCTGGTGTGATAGAGTGTTCGCGGACGAGGTGTTCGATGGCGAAAACCAAGACAAACACGGCGGAGGTGAAAAAGCCCGACACACGCAAGCGGTGCTGGGGAGACGGCGAGGGCGCGTTGATGCGCGACTACCACGACCGGGAGTGGGGCACACCTCTTCATGACGAGCGCAAGATCTTCGAGTTTCTCATCCTCGAGGGCATGCAGGCAGGACTAAGCTGGAAATTGGTCCTCGACAAGCGGGAGAACTTCCGGCGGGCTTTCCGCGGCTTCGACCCGGCCAAGGTGGCCCGCTTCACGGCTCGCGACGTCCGCCGCTTCCTCGGCGACGCCGGCATCATCCGCAACCGGCTAAAAATTCTGGGCGCGATCAATAACGCCAAGCGCTTCCTTGAGGTCCGGAAGGAGTTCGGGACCTTCGACCGCTACATCTGGGGTTTCGTCGGCGGGAAACCCCTCTGCACCAAGCTCCTGTCGTTCGCAAACATGCCCGCCCGGACGCCCCTTTCGGATCTCATCAGTAAGGACCTTAAGGCGCGGGGATTCAAGTTCGTCGGCTCGACCGTGGTCTATTCTCACATGCAGGCTACGGGCATGGTCAACGACCACTTGATCACGTGCTTTCGGTACCGCGAGCTCGGTGGGAAGCGGGGACATTAAAACAAGTACTATTATTACAAATAATCCACATGCTTCTCGTAATGGTATCATTATTTCACTTGTCCATATATTTTTTTCAAGAACGTGGGGTGGCGTTCTCCAAATGTGCGTCCTAGGGATTTTGTATAACATTTGTGGATATGAGAAGTTGCGAAGCGAAGCGTAGCAATTTGGGTGAGCCCCGAGCCGAGGGGCGAACCTCATATACCGCCTCCCCTTCAGATCTCTTCGATGAACTTCAGGTTCAGCGTGACCTTGTACCAGGAGATCGCCATGAAGCAGTTCCGCACCCAATTATCGAACGGTTCGAAGCGGCTTCCGATGATCAGGCCGTGGTTGGGTTTCGTCCCCGCGAGCCAGCCCTTGGCAAGGTCGTCGAGATGGACGCTGCATTTATCGGCGTCGCGCGGGATTTCCCCTATCTGATAGCCGGGAGTATCGATGCAGTTGCCGTCCCAGGGTCCTGTCAGGCCATAGACCTTCCAGCCCCGGGCGGAAGGCATGTATACCGGGGGCGGCCAGGCGGCATAAATATCGCCGAAACTGGCATCCCGCTGAAAATTCTCCTCGATGAATATCCAGGCCTCCTTGAGCGTCCGCCCCGCCGGGCTGACGGTCTCGACGGGGAACGTGACCTGAGTGCGGAAGATGAATCCGACCCAGCCATAGCCGTTTCCCACTTGAAAATACCTGAAATCGGCCCCGGCTCTGGCCAGGCCGGGCTTCGAGGCCTCGGTCCAATTGTCCGGCTGTACGTCATGGTCTGTGCCGTCACGCCGGCGGCTGTGGCGGTCCCTGATGACCGGCTGGAGCTGGACGAGCACCTCCCTGGTCTTACGGGCGATATGGATCCTGTTGCCGACCCCGCTCCCGGGCCCCTGGGCTCGGCAGACCCGGATCCGGTACCACCCGGTCTTGATGCGGGGCTCGGGGAACATCCCGCTCAGGACCTGCACGAGCTGCGTACCGGGGCCGGCGGACGTTCCCCCGTACTCTCCGAAGGACCTAAAGAGCGTCGTGCCGTCCTCGCGCATGAGGTCCAGCACATAGGGCCCGAGGAGATCCGTCTTGAAGACGACGTTGATGGTGTCACCGAGCGTGTATTGGCGTGACTCGGGCGGCCCGGTGACGTTGATCTTGATCTTCATCGGGCGGTTCTTCCCGGCCGCGGCGGGCGTCTTCATGCGCTTGAACGGGGACGAGGATGTGGAGCCATCATTCGCCTGGATCTGGAACTGATCGCTGTCGTCGGTCGCCTGGTTGTTGGACTTCGACCGGACACGGATGATGTAGGTGGCCGGAGCGACGGTAGCGGGGATGGTCCAGGAGTAGCTCCCCGTATTCGGCGCCGGGTCGGCGATCTCCAGGACGGCGTCGGTCTGGCCGGGCGCCCGGAGGGCGATGCGGACGGTGGCGCCCGTCTCGCCCTGTTTGGTCCACTGGATGGTCTTGGTCTCGCCCTGCTTCCAGACGGCTCCGGCGGCGGGCGAGAAGACGGTGATGATCTGCGACCACGCGGAAACGGACAGCACAAGAATCGAGAGCAATATCCTCGGCATCATCCGACTCTCCTTTCTAAGCTTGCTTTATCCTTGAGGAATTTCATGTTGAGGATGACCTTGTACCAGGAAAGGGCCAGGAAGCAGGACCCTTCCGGGAACGGCTCGAAGCGTCTGCCGATGATGAGAATTTCTTTTTTCCGTGACGCGACGAATTCCTGCTCCGACCGATGAATCTCCCAACTTGGCCACATCGGTAATATACTTCCGGCCGCTCGGCGATGTCAATGACAACGAAAAATGCGAAAATCGAACCCGAAAAGCATATTTGGACGATAGACTCCCGCCATAGCAGGAGAAAAGCCTCAAGAAACGGGCCAACATCACAGATAGGACCGCGTCTCCCTGGAAAGAGGCGATGACCGCGGTCCGGAAGGGCGAATCAGGTCGAGAAAACGTCAGCAGCCGGTTCCGCTCGTTGGAGGCAATGGGAAACGCACGGGTACGGACGGGGCTGGGAGAACGGCCGTTCCGAGCGCTTCCGCCAAGCCCACGGCTACCCTAGCCGAACTTACCCGAATGAAGTAGCTATTTCCAGACGGCTTGATGGGGTAACGGGAAAACCCGTCAACCGTTCGTTAGGTCGATGGCCCAGCGGGCCATATCCGCGTCGGGAGGAACGTAGGCGGCGAATTTGTCGAGGAGAGACGCCGGCTCCTTTTCCACCAGAACCATGGCCCTATGCTCCGGCTGGATGAACGCCTCGGCCGCAGCGTGGTCCAGGAATTCGAGGAGCTTGTCGAAATACCCGGCAGTATTGAGGAAGCCGCAGGGCTTGGAGTGCATCCCGAGCTGGGCCCAGGTCAGAACTTCAAAGAACTCCTCGATCGTCCCCAGGCCGCCGGGCAGGGCGATGAACCCGTCGGCGAGTCCGGCCATCATGGCCTTTCGCTCGTGCATGGAGGCGACGATCCTAAGATCGGGGAGGTCCGAATAGGCCAGCTCCCGTTCGACCATCCCCCGGGGAATAACCCCGATGACCTCACCGCCGTTCTCGTGGACGACCCGGGCGATCTCGTACATTAGGCCGACGCGGCCGCCGCCGTAGACGAGGCCCGTTTTGCGGCGGACGAGTTCCCGTCCCAAAGCCTTCGCCGCCGCGGCGTATTCCGGCTTCGCGCCCGGGCTTGAGCCGCAGAAGACGCAGATTCGTTTCAAGTCCATGGGAGCAGATTTTACGTCATTCGCGCGGCAATTCCAACTCGAACTGGGATATAATACCGCCCGAGGAGGTGGCCGTGAATATACGTTCACGAGCTGGCGGTTGTGGAAAAAGGACGAACCGCTGCAGGAGTCCGGCCTGCTGGGTCCGGTGTCCGTGAGAACAGTGATGCGGCTTTCACCGGAATTGCAGGGTATAAGATTATGACAGGAATAATGAAACACTTGAAAATTGAATTATTGAAAAAAGTTACTGCAAGCATATTTATTCTTCTTTCGGTTTCATCTATCTCCTGTAATATAAAGCAGAAAGCGGAGTTTACACCTGAACCTGCTGACCCTGACTCATATGACATGTCTGTTTGGGAAGATATCAAACCCGGCCTTCACTCTGGGTTCGGATCAATGGATATTGCCTATTCAAAGAGTATTCCTCCGGGGGGGGATATTGCAGAATCAATAAAGCTCCATGGCTGGAAGGGTGAACGGGTTAATTGCATGTTGCTTGTCTGGTCTGCCGGAAGCGAAGAAAACATCAGTATAGAAGCAAGCGGGTTTAGTCGTAATAATTATCAGATTGATAAAAAAAGCACTTCAATCTCTGTTATCAAATATGTTCTGTCGGATGAGTTCTCTGGAGGATGTGGCCCCCGGGACAAGGATAAAATCCCGGTCCATCTCAGTCCGGACCTGCTCAGTAAAGCAAACAGTTTTACCATTGATATTCCGGGAACCCGTCCGGTATGGATTTCTGTGGACATACATTCAGAGACGCCTGCCGGAATATATACAGGAACAATTTCCAGGCAATCAGCATCCGGCACTGTCAATCATATTCTAACTCTCGAAGTGCAGAATAGATCGCTGCCAGCCCCTTCAGAATGGTCCTTCCATCTGGACCTGTGGCAGAATCCCTACGCCGTTGCAAGATTTCACCGGGTGGAACCGTGGTCACAGGAACATGTCAACCTCTTGCGGCCACTCCTGACCATGCTCGCTCAGGCTGGACAGAAATGCATCACGACAACCCTGATTGATGACCCCTGGGCGGGGCAGACATTCGATCCTTATGGTTCAATGATCAACTGGATTAAAAAATCTGACGGGACATGGAGGTATGATTACTCAGTTTTTGACCTATGTGTCAGCCTTGCAATGGAATCAGGGATTAAAGAGCAGATAAACTGCTATTCAATGGTGCCGGTAGGCAATAAATTTTCATGGTTTGATGAAAAATCCGCTCAATCCACCACCGTGGAGGCCATACCCGGTACCAAAGAGTACGAAAGCCTATGGCGGAACTTCCTTAATGATTTCAAAGTACATCTCAGAAAAAAGGGCTGGCTGGATAAAACTGCCATTGCTCTTGATGAACGGGACGAAGAGGAAATGAAAAGCATGTTCGGCTTTCTGAAGGAAACAGCCCCTGAGCTTAAGATTTCCATGGCTGGTTTTTATTTTAAGGAGATAAACCCATCCATTTATGATTTCAGCTCCAACTGGTGGCATATCGATAAAATATCGGGGGATATTGCTGAATCCAGAAGAAGTTCAGGCCTGAAAACGACCTATTATGTTGCATGCAACATACCAAAACCTAATAATTTCACCTTTTCCCCTCCTGCCGAATCCTGTTACGAAGGCTGGTTCGCATCGGCCATGGGCTTTGATGGATTTTTAAGATGGGCCTATAACAATTGGGTTGAAAAACCAGAATTTGATTCCAGGTTCATTACATGGCCGAGCGG
>CAZSMW010000349.1:0-5451 GCA_964607985.1 uncultured Eubacteriales bacterium | reverse complement strand
CTCGGAGAACTCCTTCTCTTCGGCGTGGCGCAGGTCGCGGTAGGTCACCTCCTTCGACCAGTCGAGGTCGTAGATGTCGTCTTTCTGTTCGAGGAACATTTCCAGCCTCTCCAGACCGTAGGTGATCTCGACGGGGACCGGCGAGAGCTCAATGCCGCCGGCCTGCTGGAAGTAGGTGAACTGGGAGATCTCCAGTCCGTCGAGCATGACCTGCCAGCCGACGCCCCAGGCGCCGATCGTCGGCGACTCCCAATCATCCTCGTCGAAGCGCAGGTCGTGGTCCTGGAGGACGATCCCGAGCGAGGAGAGGCTTTGGACGTAGATCTGCTGGATGACCCCCGGGGCAGGTTTCATGATGACCTGGTACTGGAAGTGTTTCTGGACGCGGTGAGGGTTCTCCCCATAGCGGCCGTCCGTGGGCCGGCGGGCCGGCTGAACGTAAGCCGTCTTCCAAGGTTTCCTGCCGAGGACACGGAAGAACGTATCCGGGGTCATGGTCCCGGCGCCCACCTCCAGGTCATAGGTCGGGGCCAGATAGCACCCCTGGCCTGCCCAATATGCATGCAGCTTCAGGATGAGGTCTTGGAGGGCCATTTATTTCTTTTCCCATTTCAGGACGGGATTGCGGGCGGCCGCCGTCTCGTCCAGGCGCCGGACGTAGGTGTCATGCGGGGCCGCGTGGAGCGTTTCCGGGTCTTCCCTGGCCTCCTTGGCGATCGTCTTCATGGCGTCGATGAAAAGGTCCAGGTCGCGCTTGCTCTCCGTCTCGGTGGGCTCGATCATGAGCGCCCCGTGGACGATGAGCGGAAGGACATGGTCGGCGGATGAAGCCCGTAGTCGATTAGCCTTTTAGCGATATCGAGGTTGGAAACCCCGAACTCCTTCTGATACTTATCAGAAAAGACGCATTCATGGAGCGTCGAGGCCGCGTATTTCAGATGGAACTCGCCTTCCAGGCTTTTGCGAATGTAGTTGGCGTTGAGGACCGCCGTCTCGGCCATCTCCCGGACGCCCTCGGGCCCGAGGTTCAGGATGCAGGCCAGGGCCCTAAGGATGACCAGAAAGTTTCCATAAAAGCTCCGGACGCGCCCGATCGTCTTCGGCCTGCCGGAGTCGAAGAAAAGCTTCCCCTCCTTCTCCCCGATCACAGGGACCGGGAGGTAAGGCGCGAGGGCCTTCTTCACGCCGACCGGACCTGAACCGGGGCCTCCCCCGCCGTGCGGGGTCGAGAATGTCTTATGCAGGTTGATATGGAGGACATCGACCCCCATGTCACCCGGCCGGACGATTCCGGTCAGGGCGTTCATGTTGGCCCCGTCCATATAGAGGAACCCTCCCTTCGAATGAACGATGTCGGCGATCCGGCAGATATCGGATTCAAAGACGCCCAGCGTATTGGGATTGGTGACCATCAAGGCGGCCACGTCTTCGTTCATGGCCGCGGCCAGCCCTTCGAGGTCGATCATGCCGTCCTCGTTCGACTTGATCTCCTTGACCATGTATCCGCAGATGTGGGCGCTCGAAGGATTCGTTCCGTGGGCCGAATCCGGGATGAGGACGTATTTCCGGGGGTCCCCCCGGTCCTCGAGGGCGGCCCGGATGAGCATCATGCCCGTGAGCTCGCCATGGGCCCCGGCGGCGGGCTGGAGGCTGAAGGCGTCCATGCCGGCGATCTCGCAGAGAAGATCCTCGGTCTGTTTGAGAACGCAGAGGCTGCCCTGGACGACATCCTGGGGCGCGTTGGGGTGCGCGCCCGTGAAGGCCGGCAGGGAGGCCACCTTCTCATTGACCTTGGGGTTGTATTTCATGGTGCAGGAGCCCAAAGGATAGATCCCCAAGTCCACGCAATAATTCGTCTGGGACAGGCGGGTAAAGTGGCGGGTGACCTCGACTTCGGAGAGCTCGGGAAACCCGTCGATCTCCTTCCGAACGGGCAGGCCGCCGAAGATGTCCTTTTTTTCTGGGACATCCAGCTCGGGCATCCGGACGGCCCTTTTCCCATGAGAGCTGATTTCGAAGGCCAGGGGTTCGCGCATCTTGCGGATCATCGGACGACCTCCTGCAGGGACCCGGCCAGCCTATCGATATCTTCCTTCATATGTTTGTCTGTGACGCAGACAAGACCGCAGTTCGCGAGTTCCGGGAAGCTTTCCCCGAGACCAAGCCCGGCCAGGATGCCCACGTCCTTGAGCGCCTTTTCCACAGAAGCCCAGGGCTTCGGGAGCTCGATGACGAATTCGTTGAAGTGCGGACCGGCGAACTTCCGCCGGACGCCTGGGACCTTTGTCAGCGCGTCCAGGGCGTATCCCGCTTTCTGGACGTTCAGCCAAGCCATATCCCTGAGCCCGTCCTTGCCCAGACTTTCCAGGAACATCGTCGCCCGAAGGGCGCAGAGGGCTTGGTTGGTGCAGATGTTGGAAGTGGCCTTCTCCCGGCGGATATGCTGCTCCCGCGTGGCCAGGGTCAGAACGAAGCCGCGGTTGCCGCCGACATCGGTCGTCTGGCCGGCGATTCTGCCCGGCAGCTGGCGGACGAAGTCCTTCATGCAGGCCATGAACCCGAGGTAGGGACCTCCGAAGCTCAGGGGAATGCCGAAGGACTGGGCCTCGCCGGTGACGATATCCGCACCCAGCTTTCCGGGGGCTTCGAGGATGCCGAGCGACATGGCCTCGGCCACGACGACGGCCAGCAGGGCCTGACGGCCATGGGCAAGGTCCGCAACGGCCCTGACGTCCTCGCAGACGCCGAAGTAATTGGGCGACTGGAGGATGACCGCTCCGGTCTCAACGTCGAGCATCCGGGCGAGGGCGTCCTTGTCCAGCCCTCCCTTACCGTCATAGGGGACCTCTTCCATCCGGACCCCGAGGTTCCTGATGTAGGTCCGGATGACGCTTCGGTATTCCGGGTGGAGGGTCCGCGCGACCAGGACCTTGGGCCTGTTCTTCAAGCGCTGGGCCATGAGGACCGCCTCGGCCGCTCCGGTGGCGCCTTCATAGAGGGACGCGTTGGCAATGTCCATCCCCGTGAGCTGGCAGATGAGCGTCTGGAACTCGAAGATGGCTTGGAGCGTCCCCTGGCTCACCTCGGGCTGGTACGGCGTATAGGGACTGACGAACTCGCCCCTGGAACTCAGGTAGTCCACGACCGACGGGATAAAGTGGTCATAAGCTCCGCCTCCAAGGAATGAGAGGTAATTCGAATAGGTGTTCAGCTCGCCGAGCCCGGCGAAATGCCGGACGAGCACAGGCTCCGGTTCCGGCCCGGGAAGGTCCAGCGCTCTTTTGAGCCGTAATCCTTCCGGGATGCAGCCGAAAAGCTCGTCGGTCGAAGAGACACCGATCGCGGCCAGCATCTCCTTACGGTCGTTGTCGCTCAAAGAGACATAGCTCATTGAAAAACCTCTATGACAGGAGGACGGCGGAGGCTCAGGCCTCCAGCCCCTCCAGGTATTTCTCGTAATCGGAAACGGTCATCAGCGCCTCGACCGCTCCCTTGTCCTTGACCTTCAGCCGGACGATCCAGCCCTTGCCGTGCGGGTCTTTGTTGACGAGGTCGGCGGTCTTGTTGAGCTCCTCGTTAACGGCGACGACCTCTCCTGCGACCGGGGAATAGACGTCGGAGACGGACTTGACGGACTCGATGACGCCTACGGCCTGGTGGACCTCCAGAGCCTTTCCGACCTCGGGAAGCTCCACATAAATTATGTCGCCGAGCTGCTTCTGGGCGAAGTCCGTGACGCCGATAACGGCTTCATCGCCTTCGAGCTTGATCCACTCGTGTTCCTTCGTATAGCAAAAATTATTCGGATACATCCAAGCCTCCTGTTGATCTTGTTCCTATATCGCGAATACCCCGCGATCTCTCGCGGTTCCTTTCGGGCTAATTCTTTTCCCTTTTGTAGAACGGCGTCGGGATGACCTTCGCCTTGGCCTTCTTGTCCCGGATGCCGACCTCAATCTCCGTTCCCAGGGCCGTCGCGCCGATCGGGAGATAAGCCAGGCCGATGGATTTCTTCAGGAACGGGGCGAAAGTCCCCGAGCACACCTCCGAGACTTTCCGGCCTTCGACGAAGACAGGGTAATGCGGACGTGGAATTCCCTTGTCCATGAGCTCAAATCCGACGATCTTCCTGGTCAAACCGTCCGCGAGCTGCCTCTCGAGGACGGCCTTGCCCAGAAAACCGCCCTTCAGGAACTTGCAGATCCACTTCAGGTCCGCCTCGAGGACGGTCGTCTTATCGGTGATGTCGTTACCATAAAGCATGAGCTTGGACTCAAGACGGAGAGTGTCCCGTGCGCCCAGTCCGATGGGCAGGACGTCATGAGGCCTCCCCGTTTCAAGGATGGCCTCCCAGATGACCCCGGGGTTCGGGGCGAGGGTGTAGATCTCGAAGCCGTCCTCGCCCGTGTATCCCGTGCGGGAGACGAGCGCATCGATGCCGGCGACCTTGCCGAAGGCGAAGTGGAAGGAATTCATGCCCGCGAGGTCCAGATCCGTAAGCGGCTGGAGGACGGCCAGGGCTTGCGGCCCCTGCAAGGCGAGTTGCGAATACACGTCGCTTTGGTTCTCCGTCTCCACGTCGAAGGCCTTCTTATGGTCGACGATCCAGACGTAATCCTTGTCGGCGTTGGACGCGTTGACCACCAGAAAATATTTCTCGGGATCCATGCAGTAAACGAGCATGTCGTCCACGAAAGTTCCCTCCGACGTCGTCAGGGCCGTGTACTGGACCTGTCCCGGCGCCAGCCGGGCCGCGTCGTTGGGGGTCAGGTGCTGGACGAAGGCCAGAGCTTCCCGACCCTGGATCATGATCTCGCCCATGTGGCTGACATCGAAAAGCCCGGCCCGGGTGCGGACCGCGAGGTGCTCATCGATGACGCCCTTGTATTCGACAGGCATCTCCCAACCGAAGAACTCGATGATCTTGGCCCCGGATTTTTTATGGAATTCATATAAACGGGTCCTTTTCATGACGCCTTCCTTATCTTGGTGAATGGACCTATTATTTAGCACATCAGCGCCGCTGAATCAAGTCAGGGATCGCCATAAAGGACTCGGGGCAGTCCCTGCGTCCTTCTCGGCGATCCCTAAAGTTTGAATATTATTCCATAAGAGAATATCCGCTATCTGTTCCCCCGGACCGGATAGGGCGGGCGTTTTGGCTTCTGCGGCGGGTTCTTTTCGAGCTCTTGGAGGATGACGCGGATCGCCCTCTCGAGCTGGGGATCATACCCGGCAATGACGTCGGCGGGCGTCTGTTCAACTTCGATGTCGGGCGGAACGCCTTCGTTCTCGACGACCCAGCCGTCCTCGGTCCAGATGGCCAGGTTGGGCGCCGTCACATAGCCGCCGTCCATGAGGACCGGGAACCCGAGCGTCCCGACGAGGCCGCCCCAGGTCCTCTTCCCGATCAATGTCCCCAGCTTGAACTTGCGGAACATCCAGGGCAGG
>CAZSMW010000348.1:0-4975 GCA_964607985.1 uncultured Eubacteriales bacterium | reverse complement strand
CCCTTGATCGCTACACCTTCGAGATCGACTGGACGGATCCCTATGTTTCGGGCCTCTACCTCCTGAGCATGTCCTTTTGCAAGGTCCTGCCCAAAGAGCTGATCGAGGCCCAGGGCAAAGGCTTTTTCAGTAAGCCGTCCGGGACGGGGGCCTTCAAGTTCGGTTACTGGTTGAGGGATACCCGGCTCAATATCATCGGAATCCGCTTAGAAAGGAACGACGACTATTTCGGCGAGCTCCCTTACTTGGACGCCGTGGAATACAGCCCCTTTTTTACCCAGGACCAGTTCATGGAAGGGCAAGTCCACGTCGTCCCCTTGCGGTCGAATGGCTTGGCATCGGCCCCGTACCAGGTCCTGGAGAACGATTCCCTCGACATCGTTCTCCTGGGCATGAGATGCAACATCGGGCCTCTTGACAAGAAAAACGTCCGGCAGGCCTTGGTCCTCGCTCTCGACAAGTCGAAGATCGCCCAGGCCGCCTTTTCCCTGGAGTCCGTGCCCCGGGTCATCGACAATTACATTCCGCCCGACCTGCCGGGATTCTTCCCCCTGGAAGGGATCGGCGCCGCGGACCTCGGGAAGGCCCGGAGGCTTCTCGCCGAGGCGGGGTTCCCGGCCGGGAAGGGCTTCCCCGAGCTCTATATCTACTTTGCCCGCCGCAGGGGAGAGGCAAACAACCGGCTCTTCAAGGAGATCCGGGACGAACTCGAGGCCCTCGGAATCAAGGCGGTCATGAAATATTACAGGTCACTCGAGGAATTGAGGTCCGTGGCGGCGCCGCACCTGGTGGTCATCGAATGGCTCATGGATTATCCGGACGCGGAAAACATCATTTTTCCCCTGTTCCAATCCCAGTCGCTTTTAAATAAAATATACTTGGGTTATTCGAATCCCGGCTTGGACCGACTTCTGGCGGCGTCTGAGATCGAAGCGAGCTGGGAGAAACGGACCGGGCTTTTCAGGCAGATGGAACGGATTCTCCTAGATGACGTTCCGGCGGTCCCGCTTTACCGGATCAAGCGGCGCCTGGCCATGCAGCCTTTCGTCCGGGGCGCGAAGACGCCTCCGTTCGGTAATTCTATCCTGGACGTCCGGGACATTTGGCTGGATAAATGAAACGGATATCGTGAAATTGAAGATAAGACTTTATACCCGCATCCTTTTCTGGGTCACTGTCCTCCTCATCTGTCTCGTCGGCATCATCGTCTTCGTCATCCAGCGGAAGGAGGTCCAGGCGATCTCCCAGGAGACCCGGAACCGTGGGATCCTGACCGCCCAATATATCGCCAACCTGAACTTGAGGTCCCTGGTCCTTTGGGACGAGGAGACGCTCCGGCGGAACGTTGAGAGCCAGGCGGACGACAAGCTCGTTTACATCGTTTTTTATGACCGGAACGGAAAGCCGCGGGCGGCCAACCGGTTGGTCGAAGGCCTCGATGAGATCACCTGCTGCAGCCGCCTCCAGGGGGACGCCAGGCCGGATAGCTTTTTCATCCAGCCGAGGGAGGTCAAGGTCAGGAATAGGACGTTCAGCGTTCTGGAGATCGAGCTTCCCGTTTTTGTGACCGGGTCGCCGTCCAAGTGGGCGTCCATCAAGATCGGACAATCGTTGGAGGACATGCGGGCGGACGTCCGCAGGACCCGGCTGGTCCTGATTGCCATCGGATTTGGCGGCCTTCTGATCGGCATGCTGGGGTCGGCGTTCCTGGCGAAAAGGATCACCATGCCCTTGCATGAACTCGTGGAGGGCACGATCAGGATCTCCCGGGGCGACTTCAGCCATAGGATCCGGCTGGCGTCCAGGGACGAGGTCGGGGACCTTGCCCGGAGCTTCAACGAGATGACGGACCGGCTCCTCGAGGCCAGGGAGTGCATGGATGCCGCCAACCGCAGGCTTGTCCAGTCCGAAAAGCTGGCCTCGATCGGAAGGCTTGCCGCCACCATCGCTCACGAGATCCGGAACCCCCTGACCTCGGTCAAGCTCAACATCCAACGGATCGCCGAAAGCGAGCACCTCGACGAGCTCGAACGGGAACACCTCAGCCTGTGCCAGGAGGGGGTCGGCCAGATCGAGAAGTTCATCAAGGAGCTCCTCAATTTCACCCGGGCCTCGGAGCTGGCGCGGGAAAGGTTCCCCATCGAGCAGGTCATCGAAGAGTCCCTTAAGATGCTTAAGGATGGCTTCCAACAAAAGAAGGTGACCGTGGAGAAAGCCTACGCCCCGGGCCTGCCGCTCGCCAATGTGGACGGGGACAAGTTGAGACAGGTTTTCCTGAACATCCTCCGCAACGCCTTCGAGGCGGTCGAGGACGGGGGAAGGATCGGCATCTCCCTGGCCCTGGCCCAGGAGGACGGGGTCAGGAAATTCCTTGTCAGGATCTCCGACAACGGCGGCGGCATCCCGGAGAAGGATTGGGAGACGATCTTCGAGCCCTTCTTCACGACCAAGGCCTCCGGCATCGGCCTGGGCCTCGCCAACGCGCGGAAGATCGTCGAGCAGCACAACGGATTCATCAAGGTCGCCAAGAAGCGGGGAAAAGGGAGCGCTTTCGTCGTCACTCTTCCCTGTGAGGAGGAAAAATGAAATCCATCCTGATCATCGAAGACGACAAGTTGGTCGGCCGGACTCTCGTGTCCCATCTGACCAGGAAGGGCTTCGAGGTGTCCCTGGCGGAAAATGGGGCGACCGGGATCGAACGGTATAAAGAGATCGGCCCTGACCTGGTGATGCTCGATATCCGTCTTCCGGACGCCGACGGGCTGGACGTCCTCAAGAGGATCAAGGAGGAACCACGGAACGCGGTCTTCCTGGTCATGACAGCCTACGACGACATGAAGACGACGGTGGAGGCGATCAAGTCGGGCGCCTTCGAATACCTGGTCAAGCCACTGAACTTTTTAGAGCTCGACCTGACCATCGAGAAGGCCTTCCAGGTCCGCGCCCTGGAGGAGAAGGTCAGCTACCTGGTGGAAGAGAAACAGAAGGAATACACCATCGACAATCTCATCGGCCATTCGTCCCGGATGAGGGAGGTCTTCAAGATGATCGGGTCGGTCGCCACCACCCGGACCAACATTCTCATCCAGGGGGAGAGCGGCACGGGGAAGGAGCTCGTGGCCAAGGCCATCCACTACAACAGCCCCTTCCGGGAAGAACCTTTCATCGTCATCAATTGCTCGGCGATCCAGGACACGCTCCTGGAAAGCGAGCTCTTCGGCCACACCCGGGGAGCGTTCACGGACGCCGTCTCAGAGACCAGGGGCAAGTTCGAGATTGCCGGCAAGGGGACGCTCTTTCTGGATGAAGTCGGCGACGTCTCGCCCAATCTCCAGTCCAAGCTTCTCCGGGTCATCGAGACGAGGGATTTCATGAAGGTCGGCGGGGAAAAGGTCCTCAAGACCGAGGCCCGGATCGTCGCGGCGACCAACCAGAACCTGACCGCGCTCATCGAAAAAGGACGGTTCCGGGAGGACCTCTATTATCGTCTCAAGGTCGTGGAGATCCACCTGCCGCCGCTCCGGGAGAGGAAGGACGACATCCCGGACCTCGCGGCTTACCTCTTGGAAAAGATCAATCGGGAGCTTCGCAAGAACGTCAGAAAGGTCCCCCCGGACGTCATGAAGCTTCTGATGGAGATGCCTTGGAAGGGAAACGTCCGGGAGCTGGAGAACGCCCTGACCCGGGCCGCCATCCTGGCTAAGGGAGACATCATCCTCAAGGAGAACCTGCCCATCGAGCCGCCCGATCACAAACCGTTCAACCGGGACCTCGTCCCGCTCAAAGATGTCGAGAGAAGCTACATCCAGCATGTCCTCGCCGCCACCCACGGCAGCAAGACAAAGGCGAGCCAGATCCTCCGGATCAGCCGTCCGACCCTCGACAAGAAGATCAAAGAATACGAGCTGGACGTTCCGCTCCTGTAAACCTTTTTGCTTTTCGTGTAAACGTTTTCCGCTCTGCATCGGTCCGGATAGGTCGGGCGAGGTTTGTTTCCCCAGATGGCGCGGCGTCCTCGACTTGGCACGAAAAATGCTTAAATTTATGGGTGTAATGAAGAAAGGTGCCAAGATGCCGGGTAAAAAGATCGTGATCGTCGATGACGACGAATCCATCCGAAAGACGTTCTTCCTGATCCTCAGCGGGAAATATCGCGTCTATCTGGCCGGGGACGCCGAAGAAGCCCTGGCCCGTTTCCGGGACGCCCCCGTCGATCTCATCATCGCGGACTACAAGCTCCCCCGCATGGGCGGGATCGAGCTCGTCCGGGAGTTCAGACGGGCAGGTTACTCGGGGGAGGTCATCCTGGTCTCCGCGTTCCCGGACCTCATCCTGCTGGATGAGCTCAATCGGCTGTCTATCAGCCAGTTCTTCGTCAAGCCGCTGGACCTCAAGGTTTTCAACCGTTCCATCGATAGCCTCCTGGGGACCCGGGAGGCCATTGAAAAGGGAGCTTAAGGGAGGCCCCGTGCCCGGCGGTCCTCAAAACTCCCGTTGAGAACCTCTTCTGAATTTGGGGACAGGGCGCTTCATTCATTCCTAAACGTAAGAGAGACCCGTAAATTAGCTTTACGATTTCGCGGATTTTTCACGTTTTCGAGCCGGTTCCCCTGGGGAGACGGGACCCGGACAAATTGGCATAAAATATGCAGTACAGGAGATGTGAATGATTGCTATCATGCTCATGATCCTGGCGTGGCAGTTCATTTCGTAGGATGCGGAACAAACGCGCGTTCAAGGCGCGCTTGAAGATGAAGGTAAGCCGTCTTATATAGATTCGGCGAACCCTCCCAAACCCCTCCTTCCTTGTTCTTGTTTCGGGGCGAGGCGGCAGCGTGAAGCCGGCCTCGCCCCGAACTTTTTCGGGGTGAAGTAGGGGTCAAACCTACAATCTTAACAAAAAGCAGGTTTCAGGGTTTTTTGTTAAGTTTGCTAATACCCGAATTCCAGGGACACGATACCAATTCCGGAGAAT
>CAZSMW010000347.1:0-4126 GCA_964607985.1 uncultured Eubacteriales bacterium | reverse complement strand
AGTTCTCGGCCGAAGCCATGGCCCAGCGGATCATCCATATCTACGAGCGCTTAGCATCACAGAAGGGAGTCAGGCTTAAATAGGGGACACAATACCCATTTCCGAATTTCCGTTTTCCCGCCTGGTTTTTTATCATTTTTAATAATTCGGAAACGGGTATCGTGTCCCTGAATTATTCTTGACTTAATACTATAGATTATATATAATTTATAGGAATTAAAATGGACTCGTTGTATTTGGGTTTGGCCATTATTGACAGGCCGTTCGGCTCGAAGATATTCTTGAGGCAGGTATTGGCAGAAGGTTCCTGACTGGAAAAGGGAAGATGATGAAAAAACTCCTCGTTCTCGGCGCCGGCACCGGCGGCACGATCATGGCGAACCATTTTGCGAGGCGCCTTGATAAGTCCGAGTGGTCGGTCACCGTCATCGACAGGGACGACACGCACTATTATCAGCCGGGTTTCCTATTCATCCCGTTCGGATTCACCGCGATCGAGAAAATCACCCGAAAAAAGTCGAAATTTCTTGCCAAAGGTTTGGAATTCATCATCTCCGAGGTTGAGAGGATCGACCCTGCCGGCAGCGCCGTCATCCTGGCTGACGGCCGGAAGATCGCGTATGACTTTCTTATCATCGCCACGGGCGCGAAGATCGTGCCTTCCGAGACGCCGGGCATGCTCGACGGCTGGAGGGATTCCATCTTTGATTTCTACACGGCGGACGGGGCCGTCGCCCTGGCGGAAAAGCTCAAGGATTTCAAGGGCGGGACCGTCGCCGTACATATCACCGAAACGCCCATCAAGTGCCCCGTGGCTCCACTGGAGTTCGCCTTCTTCGCCGATCATTGTCTCGGGAAAAGGAAGATGCGCGACAGGGCGGAGATCGTCTTCGTGACGCCCCTCTCGGCGGCCTTCACCAAGCCCGTCGCCGCGGAAAAGCTCGGCGCGCTCCTCGAAGAGCGGAGCATCAGGACCGTCACTGACTTCGCCGTCGAGCGCGTCGACACCGCGGCCCGTAAGCTCATTTCCTTTGACAACCGCGAGGTCCCTTTCGACCTCCTGGTCACTGTCCCGGTGAATATGGGCGACGAGCTCATCGAGCGTTCGGGCATGGGCGACGAGCTGCGGTTCGTCCCGACAGACCCTCACACGCTCCGGTCGAAGCGGCAAGAGAACGTCTTTGTCATCGGAGATGCGACCGATCTGCCGAGCTCCAAAGCCGGCTCGGTCGCCCACTTCCAGTCGGAGCTTCTTATGGAGAACGTCCTCCGGGCGATGAAGAACAAGCCCCTGGCCGCGGAATTCGACGGCCATTCCAACTGCTTCATCGAGACGGGCGGCCGCAAGGCCATCCTCATCGACTTCAATTACGATGTCGAACCACTGCCCGGGCGCTTCCCCTTCCCCGTCATCGGCCCCATGCCTCTCCTCAAGCCAAGCCGCCTGAACCACTTGGGGAAACTGGCCTTCCGCTGGATCTATTGGAACATGCTTCTCAAGGGCCGGAAGATCCCCTTCATCCCCGCGAAGATGAGCAAGGCGGGAAAGAAATTCCCGGAACAACCTCAACCCTGAAGATCAAAGGAGGGTCCTATGCCCCAAAAGCAGATCGGAAACACGGCCATCGACGTCGATGCCGACGGCTTCATGACGAACCTCTTGCAGTGGACGCGTGACATTGCCGCGGCGCTGGCCAAAGAGGAAGGCATCGCCGAATTGACGGCCGCCCATTGGAAGGTCCTCGAGTACATGCAGAAGGAGTTCAAGGAGAACGGCGCCGTGCCGACGGTCCGAAAGATCAACAAGTCCGGCGTCATCAGCACCAAGGAACTCTATGAGATCTTTCCCGGCGGGCCAGCCAAGAAGGCGGCCCGGATCGCGGGGTTGGCCAAGCCGGTCGGCTGCGTGTGACCGGGACGGGAGAAAAGGAGAAAATCATGGAAGACAAAATCAAGAAGGTTTCCATCATCATCTCGAAAGGGTCGCTCGACGCCGTCTACCCCGGCCTGATCATGGCCAACGGCGCCCGCATGGAAGGGATCGAGGCCAACCTCTTCTTCACCTTCTTCGGCATGGACGCGATCATCAAGAAGCGGATGGGCAAGATCAAGGTTGCCACGGTCGGCAATCCCGGGATGCACATGGCTTCCCTGATAGGCATCCTGCCGGGGATGTCGGCCATGGCCACGGCCATGATGACCAAGACCATGGACAAGCTCGACATCCCGCCCGTGCCCGAATACATCGAGATGATCGCCGACGCCGGCGGCAAGCTTTATGCCTGCAAGGCGACCGTGGACATGTTCAAGCTTAAGAAAGAGGACTTCTGCCCCCAGGTCGATTCCATCATCACCGTCGGCGGTTTCTACGAGATGGCCGCCGGCGGCGAGATCATTTTTACCTGATTTTAGCAGCCGGATAATCGGCCGTATCCCGCCAGACGAATTCTGTGAAACCTCATGGCCCGCCTCCGTTCAACGCTCGTTTTGCCGTCGGCCTGCGCCAAGGGCCTATTAATATGACTTAAGAGAGTACCAAAGGTTTCAATAGGCTTGCCCGCGGTTTTTATAAAGACCGCAATTTATTGGAGGGCACCCAAGCGGACTCGCTGCATTTTTCGGAGATGCACCACATCCAGCCGTTCCGCTCTATGGCAGCTGTGAGGATTTCACCGGGTTCGACATTAAGCTCTCGGGAGGAGTAGTCTTCAAGGACTGTCGCCGTCCCGTCATCGCGACACTCCAGGACCTGCAGGGGGGTCCAGCCGCCCGCGTTTTCTCCGGAAACGCACCAGACCCAATCCGGCCAGTTCTCCGGCCCTTTGTGGGTATCTCCCACAGAAACCAGGTCGCCCTTCTTAAGCAACAGGGGAGCATGAACGGACCCCAGGTGCGCTTCCGTGACCACGAATCTCATATCCCGCAATCCGGAATCGCGTATTGTGTCCCCGATTTTTAATGGACCTTCCCGTTGACGAAGACGATCTCCGGTTTGCCCAGAGCGTCGAACGACTTGAGCGGATCGGCGCCGAGGACCTGGAGGTCGGCGAGCTTGCCGGCTTCAACCGTCCCCAGCTCATCAGCCATGCCGAGGATGAGCGCCCCGTTCTTCGTCGCCGCAACGATCGTCTCCATCGGGCTTGCCCCGAGCTCGACGAAATATTTCATCTCGTCGAAGTAGATCTTCGGGTACTGCTTCCGGTACTGCCCGCCAGCGTCCGTTCCGATCCCCATGACGATCTTCCGGTCCCGCGCCTTCCTGAAGAGCGTCTCGTGCATGGCTTGGGACCAGTGCCGCTTCTCGATCAGGAACCGGCTGATGTCGTCGGCCTTGTAGCTCTCCCGGTAGATGGTCAGCGTGGGAACGTCGTAGACCCCCTTCTGGGCCATCAGGTCGAGGACGTCGTCCTCCATCTCGTTCCAGTGCTCGATGCACTCGACGCCGGCCTGGACCGCGATCCGGGTCATGGTCGTCGGGATAGTGTCGGAGAAGCCGCCGCCGTGGGCCGTGATGTGCATCCCGAGCGTCTTCGCCTCGTCCACGGCCGCCCCCGCCTCTTCCGGCGTGAAAGTCGGCGAGATCTTGATGTGGCGGAATCCCTCCTTGTTCATCTCCCGGACGGCCTTGCGGAAGGCCCACGGACCGTCGGCCGCCAAAGCGCCGTGCATCCCGTCGCCATGCCCGCCGGTGACCGTGATCAGGTAGCCGCACGGGAAGAGCCGAATGGTGTCCACATAACCCATCTCCTGTGCTTTCCGGAGCGCCTGAATGGACTCGATGGGAGAGCCGACGTCGCGGATCGCCGTGACCCCGCTCTTGAGGTAGAAGTTCATCAGATGGAGTCCCCTGATCGCGGCGAGGCTGTTCGTATCCGTGAAGTATTCGAGCTGGTCCGTTTCCGTAGTGATGTGCGTGTGACAGTCGATAAAGCCGGGGAGGATGAATTTCCCGCGGACGTCGATGACGTTCGCTCCCTTCGGGACCTTGATCGTGGCGGCCGGCCCCACGGCCAGGATCTTCGCCCCCTGGACGAGGACGGTGGCGTTCGGCACCGGCGCCGCGCCCGTCCCATCGATGACCGTTCCGCCCACCAGCGCCGTCACCGGCTCATCTTTCTTGGGCTCG
>CAZSMW010000346.1:0-5085 GCA_964607985.1 uncultured Eubacteriales bacterium | reverse complement strand
AGACAGGCAAAGCGATTTTTTGAACATAACGATGACTCCTTACGTGGAATTGAAAAGACCATCTTCTGATTCATATGTAGGATAGCCCTAAAAGGCTTCGGACGCAATTCGCGGAGGCGTTCGGGCTCAAGCGCCGAGCTTTTTCCCGAGCGCCCGGGCATCCTTTAGGAGGGCTTTGTTCCCGCGGATCTCGCCGGCCTTGGAGGCGCTGCCGTAGACCATGCCTTTGATGGTCGCGCCGATGAAGGCGAAGGCGTCCTGGAAGGCGCGGAGAGCGTTGACCGCTCCCGAGGAGAAGGGATCGGCGTCGGCGTAAGTCAGTATGATGCCGATGCCTTTGCCCTCGAGGGCGTAGCCCTTCTCGGCCCCGAAAGCATAAAGCCGGTCCATCAGAAGCTTGACCTGGGCGCTCATCGTGAACCAGTAAACGGGGCTGCTAATGATGATAGCGTCCGCGGACCGGAGCTTCGGATAGAGGAGCCTCATGCCGTCATCCTGGACGCAGCCTTTCGCGCCTTTCCGGCGGCAGGACTCGCAGGCGAGGCAGGGCCCGATAGCTACGTCCCTTAGGCGGACGATTTCCACCTCCGCGCCGATCCGCCGAGCTCCCTTGGCCGCTTCTTCCGCCAGGATCGTGCTGTTGCCGCGTTTCCGCGGGCTGCCCATGATGACCAAGATCTTCTGCTTCTTCATCTCGCTCCACCTTGTTTTTTGCTTACCTATCTTATCATAGGTCGGCCTCCGAAGTCCGCAGGCCCAGGCCATTCCGCATGATGATCCTCCTTACTTGAGCTCCATCCCCGGAGCGTCCCAATCATGTAGGTCACGGCCCGGCCGCCGATCTGGACGCGCTTCCCCAAGTATTCGCAGAAGATCTCGCCCCGCCGTCTCGAGACCTGGAAGGCGTGGAGGACGTTCTTGTTCAGCCGCTTGGCCCAGAAGGGGATAAGAAGCGTGTGGGCCGAACCCGTGACCGGGTCCTCGAGGATCCCGGCTCGCGGGGCGAAGAACCGGGAGACGAAATCGCAGGTGTCGCCCTTGGCGGTGACGATAATACCCAAGCAATCGAGCTTTTCGAGCTCGACGAAGTCCGGACGGAGGTCCAGGACCTCCGCCTCGCTGTCAAAGACCGCGAAAAAATCCCGTCCCTTGAGCGTTTCCCGGGGCTCTTTCCCCAGGCCCTTGACCAGGGCTTCGGGAGTATCGGAGGGGGCGGGATCGAAACCCGGGAAGTCCATCAGGAGAAGCCCGTTCTTTTTCTTGACCCTCAATTCGCCGCTCTTCGTGAGAAAGGAGATCTGAGGTCCGCCATATTCAAGGTGTTCGAAGATGACATGGGCCGCGGCCAGGGTCGGGTGCCCGGCCAGGAAGATCTCGATCTTCGGGGTGAACCAGCGGAGCTCGAACGCATCCCCCTTCCGGACGAAGAAGGCCGTTTCCGAGAGATTGTTCTCTTCGGCGATGGCCTGCATCATCGCGTCCGGCAGCCATTCCTCGAGCGGGCAGACGGCCGCGGGATTGCCGCCGAAGAGCTTGTCCGTAAAGGCATCAACCTGGTAGATGGGAATTTTCATCACGACTCCTTGAGAACGGTCCGTATTTTGCTGAGGAGACGAGTGAGGATGATAGCGCATCGTCCGCCGAAAAACAAGGGCCTTTTTTGACATGGCCCTCCGGCTCTGCTATACATGGGCCGATCGAAACGGACATGGCGAGGAGAGAGGATATGAGAACCACACGACTGAGGTTCCTCGGGCCGATCTTTCTGGCCGGCATCGGATCGCTCGCGGCTTGCGCGCCGAAGAACGGGCCCGTCGCCGAACTCGTCCTGAAGAACGGCATCATCCATACTATGAATGGAGCGGGGGAAATGGCGGAAGCCCTGGCCGTCAAAGACGGCAGATTCATCTTTGTCGGGACGAACAAGGCGGTCAAACGTTTCATGGGAAGCGAAACCAGGGTCATGGACCTCGGCGGCAAACTTGTCCTTCCCGGCTTCATCGACAGCCACTGTCATCCGTCGGCCGCTATCGAACAGTTTGGCGCGGTGGCCCTCTTCGGAATGCGCTCGGTCGCTGACTACCAAAAAGCGATCGTGGATTTCATCAATACCCATCCCGGCGCTACGGTCATCAGGGGCGGCGGCTGGAGCAACACGGTCTTTGGTCCGGCGGGACCGGACAAGGTCATCCTTGACGAAGTAGTCAGGGACCTCCCTGTGGCCCTGTCCTCGGAGGATGGGCACTCGACTTGGGTAAACTCCATGACCCTCAGGCTGGCGGGAGTGACGAAGGCAACTCAGAACCCGCCGGGCGGGATCATCGAACGTGACCCGAAGACGGGAGAACCCAACGGCACCCTGCGCGAGAGCGCGGCCGGCCTCGTATCCAAGGTTATCCCGGAATATACCGTCGAAGAGCTGGCCCGGGGACTCGAAGAATACCAGACGATGGCCCTGGCCTTCGGCATCACCACGACACACGATGCTTCGCTTGGCGTCGGCGGCAACGACTTAAAGGCCTACAAGGCCCTCGAACGCGCGGCAAAATTGCGGATGAGATTTCGGGCCTCTCTTTATACGGACCCGGAAAAAGGGCTTGAGCAGGTCCGAGAGCAGGCGGCGGAACGTGACAGGAACACAGGCCCTCTCTTCCAGACCCGGGCCGCAAAGATTTTTATCGACGGCGTCATCGAAGGCGGGACGGCCTACTTAAAAGAGCCTTACGCTCATAAGCCCGGGTTCAGAGGCGAGCCGCTCTGGGCGCCTGAGGCGCTCAACTCAATCTGCGCCGGCCTCGATCAGGCGGGCTTCCAGCTCCATTTCCATGTTATCGGGGACGCGGCCGTGGCCGAGGCGCTTGACGGGATCGCCTACGCCGCCAAGGTCAATGGGGGCCGGGACGCGCGCCCGATGCTGACCCACCTCCAGCTGGTTTCCCCGGAAGACGTCCTGCGCTTCAAGGCGCTGGGCGCCGTCGCCGTGACCCAGCCTTTCTGGTTCATGAAAGATGACTATTATTCCAACATCCAGGTTCCCTATCTCGGCCTGAAGCGCGCGGACGAGGAATATCCCATGGAAAGCTTCTTCAAAGCGGGGGTCATGGTCACCTCGAGCAGCGACTACACGGTGACCATCCCCTGCGACCCCCTCCAGGCCATCCAGATCGGGATGACCAGGAGCCGTCCCGGGTTCACCGAGCCAGGCGCCGTTCTCTGGCCCGGGGAAAGGGCATCGCTGGAGCAGATGATCTCAAGCTTCACGATCAATGGTGCTTATGCCAATTTCCTGGAAAACACCACGGGCACGATTGATCCGGGCAAGAGCGCCGACCTCGTCGTCCTGGACAAGAACCTCTTCGAGCTTCCGGCGGATAAAATCGGCACCGCCAAGGTCATCCTCACCCTCTTCGAGGGCCGGGAGGCCGGGTCGGAACGCTTTCCGTGATCCGCCGCTGGCGATCCTCTAAGAGGTGTCAATAGGCCAGACAGGACGCCGTCGGTCCTTTTTAATCTCCCGCGCGATCCGCTGTAAACGAACGAGGATTCTTATCTTTTCTTCAAAAGGCAAGGCTGCGAGGCTTTGCCGCCGGTCGGCTTTATTTCGAAAGATCTTTCCGACGTCATCAGCCCTCACGATAACGCTCCTTGAATTTTCCGAATTTCTCCTCAAGCCCATGAGACTTCAATATTTTTCCGAGTTCAAGACCGTCGATCCGGGCTTCTTCGAGGAATTTCACCAATCGTTCCCGGTCCTTCGGCCGATAGGTCTGTAAAGAGATCGCGATAAGATATTCAGCCGTCAGGATCGGAATTTTCACGCCTTTGTATTCCGACTCCCGCGCGTTCTTTACCGCTTCCTCGACGAGTCCGTTATAGACGGGGATCAGCTGAACCGGAATGCCCTCGATAACCACATGCTCCTTTTCCGACGGATACCCTTTCTCCTTAAGATAGGCATAGAGAGGCGAAAGCAGGTCGATGCCTTCTTTCGAGGGGATGAAGAATATATCCAGATCGTACGTCAAGATCGGCTCGAAATAATACATGGCCGCGATGCCCCCGCCCACGGCATAAGCCTTGAACAGGCCCTCTCGTTTCATTTGATCGAGGAGCGCGAATGTTCGTTCCATGGGGATGTCTCCGGATGAATTCTCTATAAGATTCTTATAGCACCCGGTCCGTAGAATGTCAAAAGCGGAACGCGACCCCATGATGGCGGGCTGATAAGGGAGCTAGGAAGCCTATGTGACTTACCTCAGCCTCTCGGAAAATTCCACGCGGGGACTGGTTCCGCGGGGTCGGGGGGAGAGGGGTGACTTTCATCGCCGTACCCCGAGTCCTTCGAAGGCAATCCCGCCGGTTTGCCAGGCTGGTATCGATATGGTACAAATAAGGGGAGAAATACTCTTATGCCTGAAGAACTGCCGAAACACTACGAACACAAGGACTTTGAAGCGTCCATCACCGAACGATGGCTCGAGGCCGACGCCTTCGCGGCCGTTCCCGACGGCCGGGATGAGCGCTATGTCATTATGATGCGCCTGCCCAACGTCACCGGCGCCCTCCACATGGGCCATGCCATGGACAACGTCATGCAGGACCTCCTTATCCGTTGGCACCGGATGATGGGGGAGAACACGCTGTGGATGCCCGGAACGGATCACGCCGGGATCGGGACCCAGGCCGTCGTCGAGAAGCGGCTCTTCGAGCTCGAGGGCAAAACGCGCCACGACATCGGCCGTGAAGGATTGGTGGCCAGGATCCAGGCATGGAAGGATGAATACCGGGAGCGCATCATCCGCCAGCAGCAGAGCATGGGATGTTCCTGCGATTGGAAGCGCCAGCGGTTCACGATGGACGCTGTCTGCGCCCGGGCCGTTCGCGAAGCGTTCTTCCGCCTCTTCCGGGACGGGCTCATCTACCGCGGCAACCGCATGGTCAACTGGGACTGCCAGCTCCAGACCGCCGTCTCCGACGACGAGATCGTCTACGAGAAAGTCCAGGGCCATTTCTGGCACATCAAGTACCCGGTCATCGACCCGCGGGCCGGTGAGCCGGAATTCGTGATCGTGGCCACAACCCGTC
>CAZSMW010000345.1:0-2520 GCA_964607985.1 uncultured Eubacteriales bacterium | reverse complement strand
CGGCCGATGGCCATGACTTCTCCCACCGACTTCATTTCCGAGCCGATCTTTTTCGAGACGCGGCCGAACTTCTTGAGGTCCCAACGCGGGATCTTGACGACGATGTAGTCGAGGGCCGGCTCGAAGCAGGCCGTTGTAGCCCGGGTCATGGAGTTTTTAAGGCCGGGCAGGATGCGGCCCAGGATAAGCTTGGCCGCGACGAAGGCCAGGGGATAGCCGGTGGCCTTGGAGGCCAGGGCCGAGCTTCTCGACAGGCGGGCGTTGACCTCAATGACCCGGTAATCGCCATCGGCCGGGTTGAGGGCGAACTGGATGTTGCACTCTCCAATGATACCCAAATGCCGGACGGCCCGGATGGCGATCTCCCGGAGGCCGTGGTACTCCGCGTTGGTCAGGGTCTGGGACGGGGCGACGACGATGCTTTCGCCCGTATGGATCCCCATCGGATCGAAGTTCTCCATGTTGCAGACCGTAACGCAATTGCCGGCCCGGTCCCGGACGACCTCATACTCGATCTCTTTCCAGCCCTCAAGGTACTCCTCGATGAGAACCTGGCCGGTGAAGACGAAAGCCTTGGCCAGGGCCGCACGGAGCTCCCCGGGATCGTGGGAGATCCCGCTGCCTTTGCCTCCCAAGGCATAGGCGACCCGGGCCATCACGGGGTAGCCGATCGTTTCCGCAGCACGCAGTCCCTCTGCCGGGCCGCTTACCGCCACTCCGCGCGGCGATTTGAGCCCGATCTCTGAAAGGGCGCGGTTGAAGAGTTCCCGATCTTCCGTCCTCTCGACCGTTTCCATCGGCGTCCCGAGGACCTCCGTCCCGTGACGGGCAAGAGCACCTGACTTCCAGAGGGAGATCCCGCAATTGAGCGCCGTCTGACCGCCGAAGGAGATGATGACACCGTCGGGTCTTTCTCGCTCGATGACCCCCTCGACGAAGTGAGGCGTCACCGGCAGGAAGTAAACGCGATCAGCCAGCGAGTCCGAGGTCTGGATCGTGGCAATATTGGGATTGATGAGGACGACCTCGACCCCCTCCTCCTTGAGGGCCTTGATGGCCTGGCTTCCGGAATAATCGAATTCGCCGGCCTCGCCGATCTTCAGGGCGCCGCTCCCCAGAAGAAGAACCTTCAGCGGTTTCGCCTTTTTCGCCGCGGTCACGGCAGCCTCTCCAAAAACTCATCGAAGAGGAACGCGGTATCGACCGGTCCGGGGCTCGCCTCGGGATGGAACTGGACGCTCAGGAAGGGCCGGCGCGAATGGCGGATGCCCTCGTTCGTCCCGTCGTTGGCGTTCGTGAACCAAGGCTGCCATCCTCGCGGGAGGGTCCGCGGGTCGACGGCATAGCCATGATTCTGGCTCGTGATGTGGCAGCGTTCGGTGCCTTCCTCGAGGCAGGGTTGGTTCTGACTCCGGTGTCCGAACTTTAGCTTGTAGGTGTCGGCGCCCGCAGCCAGGGCCAAAGCCTGGTTTCCGAGGCAGATGCCGAAGACCGGGACGTTCTCCTTGAGGAGCCTCCGGACCGTTCGGATGACGTCCGGGCACCGCTTGGGATCGCCGGGGCCGTTGGAGAGGACGACACCTTGCGGCCCGAACGACATGACCTTGGCGAAGGGGGTGGCGGCCGGGACGCGCACGACACAAGCGCCCCGGCGGACAAGGCTTCGGACGATGTTCTCTTTCGCGCCGCAGTCGATGAGGACGACGACCTTCCGGGAGTCCGGGTTCAGGATGTGGATGTCGCGCGTCGTGACCTCGGCCACGAGGTCCCGGCGGTTCGGGTCGGGCAGGCGTTTCGCCTCCCGGAGGAGCGACGCGGTCCTCACCCGGCCGTCCTCGACGGCCAGGAGGCCGGGCATCACGCCGTGGACGCGGAGCTTCTTGGTCAGGGCACGGGTGTCGATCCCGGCGATGCCGGGAATACGGTTCTCCTGAAGCCAGGCATCGACGGTCATGCGCGAGGAAGCGTGGGATGGCGTCATGCAGATCTCCGAGACCGCGTAACCCGAGATCTGGGGTCGCCCGGACTCGAAGCTCTCCGTATCGACGCCATAGTTGCCGATCAGGGGGTACGTCTGGACCAGGATCTGGCCGTGGTAGGAAGGGTCGGTGATGGATTCGGGGTATCCGACCATGCCGGTATTGAAAACGACTTCCCCCCAGGCCTTGGCGCTCGCGCCGAACCCCGTGCCCTCGTAGACGGTCCCGTCCGCGAGCGCCAGAACCGCGTGTTTCGTTATCGCATCTCCGGCTTCGTCTTCTCTCTTCGTTTTCTGCAATCGCCCGGCATTGCCTGCCGCCGCAGTCTTTAGACTGCGTCTTCCCCGGCCTATCTTTTTTCTTCCGCGATCTTCCCGTACTTCTTGAACAGCTCCTTGAGGGCTTCTTTGGTGATGACATAGCGGCTGATATAGATGGACAGCGTGGACCTTATCGGGTCGTTGGACTTGATCAAAACATAATCGCGAAGGGCCCCGTTCTTATTCTGCGAGGGGAGCCGGACATCGAGGCCAAGCTCCTT
>CAZSMW010000344.1:0-2899 GCA_964607985.1 uncultured Eubacteriales bacterium | reverse complement strand
CGCTAACACCATCGTTAATGGGCGGAGATGTATCGTGGGCTTCTTCGCGGATGTGACCGAGCGCAGGCGCGCCGAGGAGACGCTTCGCGAGAGCGAACTCCGCTACCGGGCGCTTTTTGAAAATATGCAGGAGGGGTTCTCGTATTGCCGGATGCTCTATGACGAGCAGGAGCGCCCCGTGGACTTTGTCTATCTCAGAGTCAACCGCGCCTTCGAGCTTCTAACGGGATTGAAAAATGTGGTGGGGAAACCGGTCTCCGAAGTTATTCCGGGGCTAAAAGAGTCAAACCCGGAGTTGTTCGAGAGATACGGCCGGGTCGCATCGACCGGCAAGCCCGACAAATTTGAAATTTATTTTGAGCCATTGAAGCAGTGGCGGTCCATCTCGGCTTATAGTCCGGTAAAGGGACACTTTGCCGCCGTTTTCGAAAACATCACCGAGCGCAAGCGGAGCGTCGAGCTCCTGCGGAAGCAGCGCCGCAAGCTCCGCGCCTCCGCGAAGGACCTGAAAGCTTTCTCCCAGCGGCTGATCCAGGTCCGCGAGCAGGAGCGCCGGAACCTCTCCTACCTCCTCCACCACGAGGCCGGAACCCTGGCCTTCCTCCTGCGGCGGCAGCTCACCGGAGCCTTGCCCGACATCCGGGCCCGCCAGCCGGGCCCGGCCCTCGGGGCTCTCGCCGAAGGCGTCTCTCTCCTCGACCGCCACATCGCGGCCCTCAAGAAATACGCCGGGGACCTGCGGCCGCCCGACCTCGACGGGCTGGGCCTTGCGAAAGCCGTGAAGTATTTATATGCCGGCGCGTCCGAAAAAACGGGCTTGCGCGTCTCGTTCCAATTCCGCACGAACCGCCATCGCTTCGACACCACGGCCTCGATCATCGTCTACCGGGTGGCCCAGGAGGCGCTGAACAACGTCCTGGCCCACGGCGCCGCGACCTCCGTCTCTCTCAGCCTGGCCGTCCGCGACGGCTCGATTCGGCTCCTCGTCCGCGACGACGGGAAGGGGTTCCATCCGGACCGCGCCTTGAAGGCCGACCGGAAGTCGATGGGCCTCCGGAGCATGAAGGAAATGGCCGAGATCCTCGGCGGCCGGGTCGACGTCCGGAGCGCCCCGGGCAAGGGAACCTCCATCGCCCTCACCCTCCCGGCCCGCCCCGCGGCGGCCAAGAGCAATAGGGACGGTCTTCCATGAGCATCCGAGTCGTCCTGGCCGATGACCATCCCGTCGTCCGGGCGGGCCTCAGGTCGGTTATCGAGAAAAGCGGGCGGGAGATCGTCGTCGTCCGCGAGGCGACCGACGGCAACGAGGTCCTGCGGATCGCCGAGAAAAGCGGCGTCGACGTCTTCCTCCTCGATATCGAGATGCCGTTTCTCAACGGCCTCGAGACGGCCGAGCGCCTGATCAGGAAAAACCCCAAGGCGAAAGTCATCATCCTCAGCCTTCACGACGCCCGGATCTACGTCGACCGGGCGGTGCGGGCGGGCGTCAAGGGCTATATCCTCAAGGAGAGCGCCACCGAGGACGTCATCCAGGCCATCGAAGAGGTCCACCGGGGGAATTTCTTCATAAGCCCGGCCATCTCCAAGTATATCGTGGACGGGTTCCTGGGCAGGGTCACCGCCAAGAAGACCAAGCCCGCGGGCGACGGCCTGACCAACCGGGAGCGGGAGATCCTCCAGCTCATCGGCGAAGGCCTGACCAGTAAGGAGATCGCCCAGCGCCTGAACCTCTTCCTGAACACCGTCCAGGTCCACCGCCGCAACCTGATGTCGAAGCTGGCCATCCACAAGCAGGCCGACCTCATCCGCTACGCCATCAAGGAAGGCATCGCCAAGGGCTGAGGCCGATTTCCCTGACCCCTTGACTTATTTACATGACCATTTATAATGGTCATATAAAATAGACTTATGGTGTGATCATGAATGACCCCGGTTCCGAACATTTCGTAAGTATCGCCGAAGGGAAGAAAAACCTCAGCCGGATCTTGCGCGCGGCCGAATCGGCCAATCGCGACGTCATCCTGACCCGGCGCGGAAAACCGGTCGCCGTCCTCGTGCCCTTTGCGGCTTACCAGGAATCGAGGAAGGCCGACGGGCTCCGGCAGATCCTAGAGGCCCGGGCCGCCTACGGCCGGGCCGCCGTCGACACGGACTCGGTGATCGAGGAGGCCCGCGGCCAACTGCGGAGACGGCCGTGAAGACGGTCGTTGTTGACGCTTCCGTCGTCTTGCGCTGGTTCCTTCCGGACGAAGAGCGCGGCGCCAAGGCCCTGGCCTTGCTGGAGTCTTATGTCCGGGGAGAGATTCGGATGGTCGTCCCTTCGCTCCTGGGGTTCGAGGTCCTCAACGGCTTGTTGATCGCTTCCCGGAGAGGCCGTTTGGAGATCGCGACGGCCCTGCAGGCTTATCGGGGATTCCAGGCCCTGGGGATCGAGGTCGCCGACATGGGCGCGGATGGGCCCGAGATTCTGAGGATTGGGGCTCAAACGGGTTTGACGGCCTACGATGCCGCCTATATCGCGCTGGCAAGGCGCGAGAAGGCCGATCTGCTCACCAACGATGCCCGCCTCTCTCAAGCCGCCGAAAAAATTCCCTGATTCCCGATCCCCCGTTCCTCTCAAAACCTGACCCCCTCCCTGCCTGGCTTAAAGATCCAGGGCGAAACGGATCGCTTCCCGGATCAGACGCATCTTATCGGCGGATAGGCTCGTGATTCTCGACACCAATCGGCGCCTGGGGATCGTGACGATGGAATCGAGGTTGACGATACACGGTTTTGGGAGCCCGTCTTTCTCGTCGAGGGGGACTTCGACCGGGATACCGCGGACCGTTCTCGTCAGAGGAGCGACGGTGACGGCGGTGCGAACGGCATAAGCCTCTTCACGGCTGAGAAGAACGAC
>CAZSMW010000343.1:0-2503 GCA_964607985.1 uncultured Eubacteriales bacterium | reverse complement strand
GTATTCATAGCTCAAATCCTCCTCACCCCCTTCCAATCGTCGGCCAACCCGGCCGCCCACGCCAAGAGGTTCCCGATCAAGGCTCTCCCCCTGGAGTTGACCCTTTACAACGAGTTCCCGACGAACACCAATCCCGACGGGTTCCGCGTCTCTTTCGGGACCGGCCCCAACAAAGGGGTGGCCTACTTCCTGGATGACAATTTCCACAAGAGGGCGGAGGCCGGGGGGACTTGGACGCGGGGAGACAGGACGCTGGAGATGGTCCTCAAGACCCAATTCCCGGTGAGCGCGATCGTCTTTCACCTGACGAACAACCCCCGTCGGGACAACCTGGTCACGATCCGGGTCGACGGCCGGAAGCGGACGCTCGTCCTCCAGTCGCGAGAGAGCGGGACGCTCGAGTTCCCGGTCAAAACAGGGTTCAAAATCGTTTCCAATTACCTGCACAGGGTCAGGATTGGAGTCGCCAAAGACTCCAGGCCCTATTTCGAGGAAGAGAAGAACGCAGAAAGACGCAACCTCGGCGTCTTCTTCGAGATCGAATTCGTCCCCGCGGGGGGAACGCGATAATGTGCGGCATCTGCGGGATCGCCGCCCGTTCCGGGGGCCCGCCCATCACCTCCGAGATCTTGACCTCCATGTGCCGGACGATCATCCACCGGGGGCCTGACGACGAGGGGATCCACGTCGAGGCCGGGGTGGGATTGGGGACGCGGCGCCTGAGCATCATCGACCTCGCGGGCGGACACCAGCCACTGGCCAACGAAGACCTGACGATATGGGCGGCCCACAACGGCGAGGTTTACAACTTCCCCGAGCTAAGGAGCGATCTGGAAGCGCGCGGCCATCGCTTCCGAACGCGGACCGACACCGAAGCCATTGTCCACGCCTACGAGGAATGGGGGGAGGATTTCGTCGCCAGGCTCCGGGGGATGTTCGTCACGGCCATCTGGGACCGTCCGCGTCGCAAGCTCGTCATCGTCCGGGACAGGTTGGGCATCAAGCCTCTTTACTACACGCTCCTCAGGGACGGGACGCTCGTCTTCGGCTCGGAACTCAAGGCGGTCATCGTCCACCCCGGGGTCAAACGCGAACTCGAGCCGCAGGCGCTCGACCTCTTTCTGACCCTCGAATACATTCCGGCGCCTTGGTCCATCTTCAAGGGCATCCACAAGCTTCCGGCCGGCCACATTCTTACGTACAAGGATGGCGCGATCGAGCTCAAGAAATACTGGGACATCGAGGGCGGGAAAGGCGAGATACGTCCGGTCACGGCCCGGGAACTTCCCGGCATCATGGACGAGCTCTATGCACTCCTCAAGGAGTCCGTCAGGTTGAGGCTTATCAGCGACGTCCCCTTGGGGGCCTTCCTGAGCGGCGGGATCGATTCCTCGGCGATCGTCGGCCTGATGCGAGAGCTCGGCGCCTCTCCCCTCAAGACTTTCTCTATAGGCTTCAAGGACCAGTCCTACAACGAGTTGGAGCACGCCAGGCGGATCGCCCGGAAGTTCGAGACGGAGCACGAGGAGCAGATCATCGAGCCCAAGGCCCTGGAGCTCACGGAGATGCTTGTCCGGCACCTGGACGAGCCGTTCGGCGACTTCTCCATATTCCCCACGTACCTCGTCTCGAAGATGGCGCGCGCTCATGTGACCGTCATCCTTTCCGGCGACGGCGGCGACGAGGTCTTCGGCGGCTACGAGCACTACCAGGCGCAGAAGCTGGCCCGGCTTCCTCTGGCCGCTCCGCTCGGAAGGACGGCCGGAGCGTTCGTCCGGAAGCTTCGGCCCTCGGCGCAAAAGAAAGGGACGTGGAACAAGCTCCGCCGATACGTCCAGGCCTTCGACAATCCTTCAACGATGCGCCACTTGCGCTGGATGATGTTCCTCGCGGAAAAGGACAAGGAAAAACTATATTCCGAAGGGCTTGTCCGAGAGATGGGCGGGATCCCCGGTCTCGCGGACGTCGAGCCGTTCGCGTCGCTCTATGGCCGCCTGAAGGATTTCGACCGGACGAACGGGGAACTTTATCTCGACCTCAAGACCTACCTCGTCGACGACATCCTGGTCAAGGTGGACCGGATGAGCATGGCGCCGTCCATCGAAGCCCGTGTCCCGCTCATCGACCATAAGCTGGTGGAGTTCGCCTTCACGCTCCCGGGAAAGCTCAAGCTCCACGGCCTCGAGACCAAGTGGATCTTCAAGAAAACGATGGAAAGGCTCCTGCCCCGGGAAACGATCACCCGGAAGAAAGAAGGATTTTCCATCCCTATCAAGCACTGGCTGAGGACGGACCTGCGGGACATGCTCCTCGACCACCTGAGCGAGAAGCGGATCCGTGAAGAAGGGCTTTTCAAGCCCGCGCCTATCCAGGCTATGATCAAGGCCCACCTCGGAGGCCGGGAGAACTTCAGCCACCAGCTCTGGGCCCTGCTCGTCTTCGAGATCTGGAAGGAAAACTACCTGAAGTAGGGGTCAAACCTACAATCTTAAGAAAAATGGGT
>CAZSMW010000342.1:0-4241 GCA_964607985.1 uncultured Eubacteriales bacterium | reverse complement strand
TGCTGTTTCTGCGAACGCAGCCACAGGTGTCTATGCTCCATCAGGAATGGCGTGCTGTGCTCCTTAGGGGTGATCGGATAATCCTGGGCTACCTGAAGGATCTCGATCTCCTGGATGGTGAGTTCGTGGCCTCCCGGCGCCCGTTTGTCCTCCCGGACGTGGCCCCTTACGATGACCGAGGATTCCTGGGTCAGCGAATCGAAGGTCCGGAACAGGGGATGTTCCTTTTCTGCCGAGAAGATCGTCGCCTGGATGATCCCGGTTCCGTCACGGACGAGGAGGAACCGGACTTTGCCGCTCGAGCGCTTATTGTAAACCCAGCCGCGGATCTCAATATCCTGGTCCCTATGGCTGGCGATGTTCTCGATATAAATCCACTTCATAATGTGGGAATTATAGAGCTTTCGGACAGCGAAATCAATTCGGTTCCGAACCGCCCTTCATGGCAGGGGATCGAAGGCGGAGATCTTCCTCAGTTTTTCGACGATACCCGGAAGTTCATGGAGCACGACTTCCACGTCCTCATTCGTATTGAACCTGCCCAGGGACATGCGGATGCAGGACCTCGCGATCTCGGGCCTGAGCCCGATGGCCAGGAGCACGTAGGACGCCTCTTCGGAATCTTCGCTGCAGGCCGAACCGGTGGACACGTAGATCTCCTTCGTTGCCAGGGCCAGGAGGATCGCTTCGGCTTCGAGGCCGGGAAAAGCGAAGTTCAGCGTGCTCTTGACCCGTTTTTCGGGGTGCCCGTTGAACTTGACTTTAGGGACCCTGCCCTCGATCCCCGCCTTGAGCCTGGAGGCAAGTTTCTCGATCCGATCCTTGTCCTTTTTCCACCTTTCAGTGAGGATGCGGGCGGCTTCGCCGAACCCGATGATGCCCGACGTGTTTTCCGTGCCCGCCCTCAGGCCCCGCTCCTGATGTCCCCCGTGGAGGAACGGCCGGATATCCGTGCCCCTCCGGATGTACAGGGCCCCGATCCCCTTGGGACCGTAGACCTTGTGGGCCGATACCGTCAGCAGGTCGACGCCGAGCTTGTCCGCATCGACCTCGATCTTGCCGAACGCCTGGACCGCATCCGTGTGGACAAGGGCGCCTTTGTCGTGGGCGATCCGGACGACGTCTGCGATGGGCTGAATGGTCCCGATCTCGTTGTTGGCGAGCATAATGGACACGAGGGCCGTTTTGGGAGTGACCGCATCCCTGAGGAAATCCAGGTCGATGAGACCCGTTTCGTCCACCGGGACGTAACTCACCCTGACGCCTTTTTTTTCAAGATATCTTGCCATTTCCAGAACAGCCGGATGTTCGATGACCGAAGTGATGATCTCGTTCTTATCCGGGTTCGCGTCCAGGACCCCGTTCAGGGCGAAATTATCAGCCTCTGTGCCCGAACCCGTGAACGTGATCTCGGATCGGTGCGCCCCGAGGAATCCGGCCACCGCCTCCCGACTTTCGGTCACGAGCTCCTTGGCCTTACGGCCGATAGGGTAGATGGATGATGGATTCCCGAAGTTCTCCTTGAGGAACACGGCCATTTTTTCGGCGACGCGCGGGTCGACCGTGGTCGTCGCGTTATTGTCCAGATATATCATCGACATTCACCTGTTCTTTCGTTTCTCGGTCGAATCGCAGTTTCTTATTATACTCCTCTTGATCCATTCCGTTAAGCGCAGTGGATCATACAATATGCTACCCCATCTTATAAGATAGAATGGTTACTCAGCTTCGCCCGGCCGGACAGCCAAGGCGTCTGGTTCCACCAGGAACGCGAGGCCCTGCCCCAGTCCCTGACGACGAGTTCGTTCACGAGGCGGTCGGCGCCTTTGAGAAGTTGCCTGGCCATAAATAACGACCCAGTGCTGTAAAGAATATTGACGAGGGCCGCACGGATTCGGCGGCCGATTCCGGACAACGGCTATCATGTTACCGAACAGCCTATATTTTCCCCTTGCGGCGTAATCTGAGCGGGGAATACCGTTTTGGCATGTTTTGTGCTAATTATTAGGATGGACTTTATTATGATAAGCCAATGAAACCCCGTTGGCCCTGAGGAGGAAAACCCATGAGGAGAACAACGGCCTTATTCGGCATCGTGTTCTGTGCCCTCATCATGCGTCATTTGCCTGTTTTCGCTCAACAAGCCCGGAGTCTCACGGACCGCGCTTACAAGACCGGCGTCCTTCAGAAGATCGCCGGCCTCGTCGAAAGCAAGTATGTCCTGACCGATAAGGCCAAGGGGTTTGCCGACAATTTCCAGGCCAAATGCGCGTCCGGAGCCTACGACTCGTTTACGGAAGCCAAGGAATTCGCCGAAAAAGTCACCGCCGATCTCATCGCCATCACCCACGACAAGCATCTGAACTTCCGGGTGATGGTGCCCAGCGATGTCGGGGAAAAAGCCGCCGGTTCCCTGCATCACCCCGTCCGCTACTTCCGCTTGCGGGCCAAGGAGAATACCGGCTTCTATAAGCTGGAATGGATCGAGCCGAGGGTCGGCTATGTCGATCTTCGACGGTTTTATTCCTTCGATCAGGCCAAGGACACGGCCGTCGCCGCCATGAAATTCCTGGCGAACGCCCAGGCGATCATCATCGATGTCCGGGAGAACGGCGGCGGTTCGGGAGATTATCTGAGCAGTTATTTCCTGCCGTATCCGACCCAATTGAGCGGCTCGTTTTCCCGTCAAACCGGTTCGTTGACCGAATCTTGGACTCGCCGGGATATCGGCATGGAACCGCGCCTCGACGTCCCCCTCTTCATCCTGACCGGCCCGAATACCTTTTCCGCCTCCGAAAGCTTCGCCTACGACATGCAATCCCGGAAACGGGCGATCCTCATTGGAGAGCCGACGAAAGGCGGGGCCCACTCCGTCGACGTCTTCGGCATCGACGACCAATTCGAATTCTATATCTCGACGGAACGAGCGATCAGCCCCGTCACCGGAGGGAATTGGGAGGGGACCGGCGTCATCCCCGATATTCGCGTTCCCGCCGCGTCGGCCGCGGACGCCGCCGTCGTCGAGGCGAAAAAAGCGGCTGCGGCGTATGGCCTGGGCAAGGACGCGGGATTGAAAAAAGCCGTCGAAGAGATGCAGACCCTCGCGGACAACGCGGCTGGGCTCTATCGCGAGGGGAAGAACCAAGCCGCCGACGCGGCTTTGGATTCGCTGTTTAAGATCGCCCAGCGAGCGGGAATGATCAGCGAGTTTTTCGTCCAGGTGTTTGCCTATAACTTTCAATCCCCCCAGGATGAACAGATGCTCTTCGCCCTCCTCAAGAAAAACGTCGAGTTCTTCCCCGAATCCTTCACCGCCTGCGAACTCTTGGCTTCCGTTTACGCATCCAAGGAGAATAAAGAACTCGCCCTGCGATATTTCCAGAAAGTCCTGGAATTGGATCCCGGCAACCGGAACGCGGCGAAAATGATCGAGGAGCTCGGCAGCCGTCCGGAGCGTCCGGCGGGGACGAGCCGCGCCTCCTCGGGTGAGAAGCCCCGCCCCCCGAGCGTCCTTGTCCTTCTGGGCGAGTGGTTTGGGGACGCCTACTTCCCGCTCAAAGAGGAGATTGATGCCCGCGGCTGGACGATGAAAAGGGTCGGCGCTCCGGTTCGAAACCGTCCAGCGACACATCCGGGATGACCTGAAACCGGACCGATGGCTCAAAAGGAGGTAGGTCAGATGGAACCCATCAACCTGACGCATAAGCTCGCTCTTTTCACGAAACAATGGCATCCGCACTTGATCGCGGAAGGCGACAGTCTGCAGGTGTACCTGTCGAAAATCCAAGGCGAATTCATTATGCACACCCATGATAACGGCGATGAATTGTTCTATGTCGTGAAGGGCAGAATGGAGATGTGTTTCAAAGATCATGCCGTCGAGATCAAGGAAGGGGAGGTCATTTTGGTTCCAAAGGGAGTCGAACACTGCCCCAGGACCGCTCCGCATGAAGAGGTCCATCTTTTGGTCATCGAGCCTCTCGGAACGACCCATACCGGTAATGTTCGGCATGAGAGGACGGTCCAGGAGTTCAAGAGGATTTGACGAGGAGACCGGCATGATAAATCATGAAAGGCGGTCCGCTACGAGATCCGGGACCTTAAGATCAAGTTGTCGAAGTCCGGCGACGTGGCCTGATTTTTATGCATCCTCGACGACATCAACGAGTGGAAGGGCCGGCCCGCAAACTGGGAGAACACCCGCTGGACCGGTGTCCTCGAGAAAAGGGAAGGCCGCTGGG
>CAZSMW010000341.1:0-3777 GCA_964607985.1 uncultured Eubacteriales bacterium | reverse complement strand
GACCTCCGGGGCTTCCTCTTGGAGAAGATCAAGGAGCTTGTGCCATGATCAGGAAGATTGCGTTCGTCGTCCAACGGTACGGCAAGGAGGTCATGGGCGGTTCCGAGCTCCTTTGCCGCCTCATCGCCGAACGTCTGGCCGGCGCCGGCCATGCCGTCACGGTCTACACGACGACCGCCAAGGACTACGTGACCTGGAAGAACGAGTACTCTGAAGGGACGACCATCCTCAATGGGGTTGAGATCAAGCGCTTCCGGGTAAAAAAAGAAAGGGACATCGCTTCCTTCAATGAATATTCGGATTGGATTTTTCATCATCCGCACGGCCCTGACGACGAAAAGAAGTGGATGGAACAGCAAGGACCTTATTCGACCGGCCTCATTGAGGCCCTTTCCAGGGAGGAGAACGATCAGGACCTGTTCATTTTTTTCACATATCTCTATTACAACACTTATTGGGGCCTCCGGGCGGTCAAGGGGGAGAACAAGGTGCTCGTCCCCACCGGCCACGACGAGCCCGCCCTGAGACTCGACCTCATGAAAGAGGTCTTCGCTCTTCCCCGGGCCTTTGTTTTTAACACAGACTCCGAAAGGGAGATGCTGGGCCGCTATTTTTCGTTCGAGGGCAAATACGGCGACGTGGTCGGTGTCGGAGTTGACCTTCCGTCAGGGCCGGCGGACCCCGGTTTCCGGCGAAAATACGGCCTCCATTCGCCTTATATTCTTTATGCCGGTCGGATAGAACCGGGGAAAGGCTGCCGGGAACTCCTCGACAACTTTCGGGAATATAACCGGAAGGCCCCCGGCCTTGAGCTCGTGCTCATCGGGGACCTCCTCATGGACCTTCCGGCCCATCCCAAAGTGCGCTACCTGGGCTTCGTGTCTCCCGAGGACAAGAACGATGCCATGGCCTCCGCGCTGGCGACGGTCCATCCCTCCCACTTCGAGAGCTTGTGCATGGCGGCCCTCGAGTCCCTGGCCGTCCGGACGCCTATCCTGGCCCAGGAAGGGGCCGATCCGCTCAAACAGCACTGTCTCAAGGGAAGGTGCGGCCTGTTCTACTCGGATTATCCGGAATTCGAGGCGGGACTGGACCTCCTTTTGGGGGATGGGTGGCTGCGACGCACCCTGGGGAGCAACGGATTTGATTATGTGTCCCGGAATTACACCTGGCCCCTGATCATCCAAAAATACGAAAAGCTCTTCGAACACTTGCTCGGTTTCGGGCCTCGCGCGAACTCCGGGGCGAATTGACTTGAAACAATTTATGTGTTAAGGATGGACATTAAGGAAGGGTAGGGTTTATATGGCTTTTGTCAACTACGCGACGAAGAATCTGGCCATTAAGATCGTCTACTACGGCCCCGGCTTGAGCGGCAAGACGACCAACCTCCGCTATATATATTTCAAGCTGGATTCCAGCTTCCGGGGCGACCTCGTCTGCTTGGAGACCGAGACCGAACGGACCTTCTTCTTCGACCTCCTCCCCATCAAGGCCGGCCTCATCGGCGAATTCAGGGTCCATTTCCAGCTGATAACCGTCCCCGGCCAGGCCTTCTACGAGGCCTCCCGGAAGAGTGTCCTGAAAGGGGCCGATGGCATCATCTTCGTCGGCGACTCCCAAATCCCGCTCCTCGATGCCAACTTGGAGAACTTCGACGGTCTGCGCCGCAACTGTCTGGAACACAACATCGATCTCAACCATATCCCGCTCGTTTTTCAGTACAACAAGCGGGACCTGAACTACCTGATTCCCGTCGAGACCTTCAACAACCTCCTGAACCCGCGACGGCTGCCCTTCGTTGAAGCGGCCGCCATCAACGGCGTCGGCGTCTTCGAGGCCCTTCGGGAGATCGCCAAGCTGACCGTTCCCGTAGTCCGCGAGAAGCTCCTCGGGGAAAAGAGGAAAGAGGTCTCCAAGGGCGAGTTCAAGGAAGAGTTCCTCCCCGCGCCGGAGAGGACGGAAAAGCCGAAGGAGGACATCGAGTTCGTCCCGCCCGGCCAGGCCGCGCCATTCCAGTTGACGAAGATCAAGATGAAATCGCAGAAAGAGATCGAGGAGGAACTGGAGAAGCTTTCCAAGGAATTCGGGACGAAGGAGAAGTGACCTAAAATTGCCGATGGGACATGGACCGGAGTTCCATGGGCGATTTTGGGAGTGATACAATAACGCCCCCGCGTCCGTCTTTATAGTGAAGACGGATGCTTTTCAAAATTTTCAGCGCATCGCTCAGAGGGATCGAGGCCTACACCGTCGAGGTGGAGGTGGACATCCGCCTGGGTTTTCCCCAATTCATCACCGTCGGCCTGCCCGATCCGGCCGTCCGGGAGAGCAAGGAACGCGTCAGGTCCGCCCTCAAGAACTGCGGTTACGACGTCATGTCGCGGAAGATCACCATCAACCTGGCGCCCGCGGACCGGAGGAAGGAAGGATCCGCTTTCGACCTGCCTATCTCGCTGGGCTTTCTGGCCGACCTCGGGATCTTTCCTCCCGAGAGGCTGAGCGATTACCTGTTCGTCGGTGAGCTGGCCCTGGACGGGAGGCTCAAGCCCGTTCCCGGGGTCCTGCCGATCGCCCTCCTCGCCAAGAAGAAAGGCTTCCGCGGCATCGTCGTGCCCGGGGCGAACGAACGGGAGGCCGTCCTCGTGCCGGACTTCGATGTCTTCGCACTGGACAATCTCGTCCAGGTCGTCGAATTTCTGAACGGATCTTCGGCCATCCGGCCGTCCTCGGTCCCGCTGGGGGACCTCTTTTCGACACCGATCTACAACGTCGATTTCCAGGAGGTGAAAGGCCAACAGCACGTCAAGAGGGCCCTTGAAGTAGCCGCGGCGGGGGGGCATAACGTCCTCCTCATCGGTCCGCCGGGCGCCGGCAAGACTATGCTGGCCCGGAGGCTCCCGACCATACTTCCCGTCATGACCTTCGACGAAATGATCGACGTCACCCGGGTCTACAGCGCGGCCGGGCTCCTCCAGGAAACTGGGGCCGTGAGCCAACGCCCGTTCCGATCGCCGCATCACACGATCACCGACGCCGGACTCGCGGGCGGCGGACTCGTGCCTAGGCCGGGCGAAGTGAGCCTGGCCCATCACGGCGTCCTCTTCTTGGATGAGCTTCCGGAGTTCCGCCGGAAGGTGCTCGAGGACCTCCGCCAGCCCTTGGAGGACGGCCGCATCACGGTCTCCCGGTGCTTTTCGAGCGCCACCTTCCCGGCGTCCTTCATGCTGGTTGCCGCCATGAACCCCTGTGAGGACGTCTTTAGGGGCATGGGCCCCTCCAAGTCCGAATGCACCGAGACCCAGAAGAGCCGCTATTACTCCAAGATCTCCGGCCCGCTTCTCGATCGCATCGATATCCAGATCGAGGTGCCGGAGGTCAAGTTCCGGGACATCGTCTCCAAGGTCGAAGCCGAAAGCTCGGAAGAGATCCGGAAAAGAGTGAGCGTCGCCCGAAAGGTCCAGCTCCGGAGGTTTGAAGGCCGGAGGATCTACGCCAACGCCCAGATGGGCCCGAAGGACGTCAAGCGTCATTGCCCCATCGGCGCCGAAGGGGAAAAACTCTTGGAGCTGGCGGTGACCAAGCTCGGCTTCAGCGCCCGGGCTTACGATCGCGTCCTCAAGGTCGCCCGGACGATCGCCGATCTGGCGGGGGAAGAGGAGATCTCGCCCTCCCATCTCTCGGAAGCCATCCAGTACCGGATGAAGGATCGGTATTATTGATTCCTTTATAGGCTTTATGACAGCAAGCAAATGGACGCTTCCTCGATTCTTTGAT
>CAZSMW010000340.1:0-14087 GCA_964607985.1 uncultured Eubacteriales bacterium | reverse complement strand
CGCCCCCCCGCCCCCCCCCCCCACTGGCTCTCTACCGGGCCGCATCCACACTAATTCGATTAAATGCACCGGTGAATAAAGGAATTCTTAAGGAAACGGCCCGGGAGCGCGCCCCTCGAGGAAAAGATCCGGATCGTCCTCAGGGGCCTGCGGGGTGAGGCCGGCATTACCGACCTCTGCCGGAAGGAAGGCATCCATCCCCCGATGTACTACAGGTGGAGCAAAGCGTTATGGCGATGCTTGAACCCTTGCCAAACGGCGTCAGCTAAATTATCATTAAAATATGTATGTCATCGGCATCGATTCCGGAACACAGGGGACCAAGGCCCTTATCGTCGATCTTGAGACCGGCGAAGTCTGCGGCAGGGGCCACTCAGCCCACGCGATGATCGAAAACCTCGGGCCCGGCGCGAGCGAGCAGGACCCTGGGACCTGGGTTCGGGCTCTTGAATCGGCCCTGGCCTCGGCCCTGAAGGAAAGCGCGATCGATCCGAAGAACGCGGTCGCGTTAGGGGTATCCGGCCAGCAGCACGGCTTCGTCCCCCTCGACAGGGATGGCCTGCCCATCCGGCCGGCCAAGCTCTGGAACGACACGTCCACTGTGGAGGAGACAGATCTCATCATCGAGCGTCTCGGGGGAAAGACGAAGACTATCGAGAAGCTCGGCATCGCTCCGGCAGTGGGGTTCACGGCATCCAAGATCCTCTGGCTCAAGATGCATGAGCCGGAAAACTTCGCCAGGCTCGCCGCCGTTCTCCTCCCCCACAACTTTCTGAATTTTCACCTTACCGGAAGGTTCCACATGGAATACGGCGACGCTTCCGGAACGGGCCTGATGGACATCCGGAAGCGGGAGTGGAGCCCGGAAGCGCTGGCGGCCGTCGATCCGGACCTGGCCGGGAAGCTCCCCCCTCTCACCCATCCGAAAGAGCCCGTCGGTCTCATGCGGAAGGAAATTGCCTCGCGCTTCGGCCTGGACCGCGTGCTCGTGGCCGGCGGCGGAGGGGACAACATGATGGGCGCGGTCGGGACGGGCAACGTCGTCCCGGGCATCTGCACCCTGAGCCTCGGAACGTCGGGAACGGTTTATTCCTTTGCCCCCCGGCCGTTCATCGACCCCGAGGGCGAGATCGCGGCGTTCTGCGACAGCACCGGCGGCTGGCTCCCTCTCCTCTGCACCATGAACGTGACGAACACGACCGAGATGTTCAAGGCCCTGCACGGATTGTCCAACGAGGGCCTGGAAAACCTGGCCTCTGGAACGGGGCCGGGCGCAGGCGGTCTGATCTTCCTGCCCTTTATCGACGGCGAGAGGGTGCCGGTCCTTCCGTTCGGAAGCGGCGTCCTTTTCGGGCTCGACCGGAGGACCTTCAACAAGGCGCATATGGCCCGGGCCGTCATGGAAGGGACCGTTCTCAACCTCGGCTTCGGATTCGCGCGGATGAGGGCGCTGGGAATGACGCCCTCTGAGATCCGAGCGACGGGTGGCGGCGCCAAGAGCGGGCTCTGGCTCCAGATCGTCGCCGACGCATTCAAGACCCCGGTTGTCACGCTCAAAGAGCGGGAGGCAGCGGCTTACGGCGCGGCCCTGCAGGCCATCTGGGCCTTTCTTCTTGACAAGGGCGAGCACGTCGGCATCGCGGACATCACGAAGGAGCGCGTCAAACTGGACCGGCTTGCCGCCGAACCCAACCCGAAAAACTTCGAGACTTACGACATCCTCCAGACAAGGTTCAATTCCCTCTGGAATTCCATGAAGGACGAATTCGAGAAGCACAGAATATTATCAAGAACCTAAGGGCAGGCTGAAGCCTTCGACGATTAAATCCGCCCTTCCTCATATCCTGTTTCATACATAGCGACGACGTTCTCGGGAGGCGTATTGGCCTGGATGTTGTGGCAGGGGGCAAGGATGTAGCCTCCCCTTTCGCCCAGGATGCGCAGATTTTCCAGGACTTCCCGTCGGACCTCTTCGACCGTCCCGAAGGGCAGGGTGTACTGGTTGTCCACGCCGCCGTGAAGGACGATCCTGCCGCCAAAGTCCTTCTTGAGCCCCTCGCGTTCCATGCCGGAGCACCGCCACTGGATGGGGTTGAGGAGGTCGATCCCGAGTTCGATCATGTCCGGGATGATGCGCCGGCAGTTGCCGTCATTATGATGAAAGACATAGGCGCCCTGTTGATGGGCCAGGTCGATCATCCGCTTCATTCCCGGCAGGAGAAATTCGCGGATGTGGGCGACCGAAAGCATGAGGTCGGTTTGCCCGCCCATGTCCTCGGCCACATAGCTCAGCATCACCAGGCCCGGTATCTGCTCCACGATCCGGACGGAGTCTTCATAAGCCAGGTCAAAGAGCTTGTCCAGGCAATAATGGACGATCTCGGGGTTTTCGATGAGGTCCACGAGAGCCTGCTCCTGGCCCCGAAGCTCCTTGTAGATGAGGAAGGGCTCTGAGCCGCCGCCCCGGATGGGATACATCTCTTTGCCCCTAACCTGTTCCCGGATGTCCGAGTGGTCCCACCAATCCGGGCTGGGCCAGGTGTAGTTCCTCTTGATCTCATCGACGGAATCATATCCGGCCAGGGGGTAATGGACGCATTCTCGGTAGACGCCGGTCCCGTAATCCACGTTCCTGAACCGTCGGCCGAACGCATCGGCGAGCCGGGGCAGCTTGGGGCCAACGTAGCGGGATTTAACCCTGACCTCGACGTCGATGTGCAGCCGCCGGAACATCTCCCATTTCGTCCGGCAGCCGAGGTGCTTCATGATCCGGGCCGTGGCCTCGTCCGTGGCCCAGTAATCCATCGGGACGCGGTCCGGTTTCTGCCTCCGGAACACGGCCTCCCATCTCTCTCGCGGCGTCATGGTTTCTGCGCCGGCTCAATGCCTGTGAAGGTCCTTGTGCATGATCTTGCGGATCTCATGGAGGCGATCGTCGGCGGGTAGGTCGGCGAGCGTCCGGTTCATGAACTCGTCGTCCTCCTTTTCCAGGAGCCGGGCGACGTAGTCGATGACGTTCGGAGGGAAGACAACGTCCCGTTCATAGAGATCACGCTTACTGAGGAGGATCCGGCTCGACTCGACGCAGCTCGTGGGAAGCACGGGGAACTTATCACGTAAGGCCTTGTCCTTGAAGATGTTCCCGTTGACATAGAACCTCTCCGCAAGATCCAGGGGTCCGCCTTCCCTGAACAAGGAAACATTCTCTTTCATGGACCAGTCCGCGGCCATGACGATGCCCGCCAGGATGAGGTGGATGATGGCGCTGCCGTCTGGGCTCCGGAGCTCGATAGTCTTGCGGCCCGGGGCCTCCGCGAAGTCCGCCTTTTCCAGGGGATTGACGCGTTTAGCGAGGTGATGGACATTGGACCAGCTTAGGGGGACCCGGACCATGGCGCTCCGGTTAAGATCACTCCAGCAGATATTTGTCGGCGCCTCCTGGTTGGGGACGAGCCTCAAATAGGCCGAAGACACGGTGTTGCCGAAGGCCGTCAGGGAGTCCGCGTACTCGCACAAACCTCCGGCCAGCCGGCGGGCCGGCTCGGAGAGCCTCCCGTCGGGTCCGGCCATAGCGTTCCGCCCGTCCTTTAGGAGCTCCATGTGGAAGTGGAGCCCATTACCAGCGACCCCTTCCTCGATCTTGGGAGTGAACGTGGCCACTGAGCCACGCCTGTAGGCGATGTTCCGGATGAGCCAGCGGCCGATGACCAAGTCATCGCCCATCTCGTCGACCGGCCGGAGGAGATATTCCACCTCGAGCTGTTCGGCTCGTTTCCCCTTGATCTCTTCAAGATCGCTGTGCACGCCCTCGACGAAACCGACCTCGCCATGGGCATATTTCACGGCGCCGGTGGTCCGGGTGATCAGGCGGACGATCTCATCAAGAACCGGACCGCTCTTGAAAAAAGGCGCTGAAGAATGATAGCCGCGCTGCCGCTGGACAGAGAAGATCTTCGGCCCGGGTTCGCTCAGAAGATAGAACTCCAGCTCGCCGAGGGCGTTCAGTTCGAGCCCGGTGTTCTTGCGGAAAAGCTCATAAGCCTTGGCAAGGATGTTGTCCGGAGCGAAGGGAGCGAGGTCTCCGTCCTTGGTCAGGTAGCGGCAGACGAAGTCCAGGCTTCCCTCGTCGAACGGGTTGAAGAAGGCCGTCCGGTAGACGGGAACGACGTAAAGATCGGACATCCCCATATCCACCATGCCTTTGAAAAGGGACGAGCCGTCCACCCTCTCCCCTTCGGCCAGGATCGTCTCGGCCTGGACGGAGTCGGCGACGGGGACTTTGAGTTCCTTGAGTTTGCCGTCGAGAGCGGTGTAATGGAAGGTGATCCGTTCGATGCCTCTTTGCTCGATGACCTTCAGCAAGTCGGCCCGCTGAAAGTCCCGGGCAGGCTTGTTCAGGATAATGGACAGGGGATTCGCAAGGGCGTATGTGAAAGATGCTGTTCCCATGGGAGGTCTCTCCTTTTTATTTGTAGAGCAGATAGGGTTCGCGCAGCATCCTGAAACCTTCGAGCCCGGCCTTGAACCCGGCCACGATTTCCCCGACGCTCGTCCCCTTCTCCAGGGCATTGCGGACCTTCGAAGTCCCCATGATCTTGTCGAAATACTCTTTGTGGAACTCGAATTTGTCCGGGCAGGTGTCGCGGATGGTCTTGATGATATGGAGCGCGGTCTCAACCGACCTGTAGGCGGCACGGTCCGTGACGTGGATCTGGGCCCCGCCGCAAAGCTGTCCCTGGAACTTGGAGAAGGTCGGCGTAAACCAAGCCTCCCGGAAGACGACGCCCGGGAGTCCAAGGGCGTTGAGCTTCTTGGCCAGGACAGAGCCGTCGATCCAAGGCGCCCCGAAAAGTTCGAAAGGGCGCGTCGTCCCCCGCCCTTCGGAAACATTGGTGCCCTCAAAATAAACCTGGCCGGGATAGACCGTGGCCGTATCGAGCGTGGGCATGTTCGGGGATGGGTAAACCCACGGCAGGGCCGTCTGGTCATACCAAAGGCCGCGCGTCCAGCCTTCCATCGGGATGACAGTCAGTTTGGCCTTCTTGGAAAGGAATTTGTCGTTGAAGAGCCCGGCTAGTTCGCCGAGTGTCATGCCGTGCCGGGCGGGAATGGGATAGAGGCCGACGAAGGAACTGAACTCCGGGTATTCAAGGATGGTCCCCTCGATATCGGCTCCGTTGACCGGATTCGGCCGGTCGAGCAGGACGAATTCGATTCCGCTCTCGGCGCAGGCCTGGAGGGCATAGGCCATTGTGGCGATGTAGGTATAAATCCGGGCCCCGACATCCTGGATGTCGTAGACAAGGACATCGACGTCCCGGACCATCGTCCCTTCGGGGACCTTGCCCGCGGCCACGGTGTCGAAGGAGCGCATGTATTCATCGATATTCTTGAGCATCCCCGGTTCCGGCTTGCTGGATTGGCCATAAAGGCTGAAGACCGGGACCTTGAACTTCCCATCAAAATAGAACGGGACGTACTCCCCGGCCTGGGCGTCGCCCCGGACCCCATGCTCGGGCCCGTAAAGGGCAACGAGTTGGATGGCGGGTTCCCTGAAGAACAGGTCGGCGGTGCTCTCCTGCCGTCCGCTAACGCCCGAGGGGTTGGTGATGAGCCCCACTCTCTTCCCCTTGACCAAGTCGAGGTGCTTCTCGAAGAAGACGTCGACACCGAGCTTTACTTTTGGAGCGGAGGCGGAGGTCTGCGGTTCTGCATCCCGGGGTCTGCCGCAGGCCGCGAACGAGCTTAACAAAGCCAGAACGACAGGGACGGCTCCTAATAACGAATGCGTACGCATCAAGCTACCCGCCTTTTGAAAGAATTGGACATGAGCCCTCATTTTACCAAAGACGGGGAATAATTCAATGAATGACAAAAATCCCCCTTTTGGACGATCGGATCGTCCGGTTCCCACTCAGGGGGACAGCGCTCTCCCGGCCGCGGTCAGCGGCGGATGATCAGGTCGGGATCGAGCAAATACACCAGGCCCGTTTTCGCGCTGCAGACCGCCGCGATGTACTTGTAGGGACCTTCCTGGTCACCGTTCGGAATGGTGACTTCGATGCGCTTTCGTGCAGGGGCCTGATAACAGGTTTCGGGAAGAGGCGTATCCCACCCGAAATCGATGGTAAAGGCGTCGCCCGTCGAGCACTCCCAAATAACGCCTTCCCCTTTGATGGCGACAAGGCTGTGCGGTGTGCAATGGAGCGTTTTGTTCTCGATATCGAGATCGAGCCTGACCTTGTGTTTTTTTATGTGCATTTTCCCTCCTCTATTCTCATCCCTTTTCCGGGAGAAGAATCCCATTTGAACCGAGGCCCCGGGCCCAGTCTTCAAATCATTTTTTCCCGGCCGGAACGCCCGCGACCGTTTTTTCATACCCCGGGTCCTTTCTCAACTCTGAAAGGTCCGGGTCCTTCTCGATCTCTTCCAAAGAGCCGTCTTTCTTGAGATACTCCCTCAAGGCTTCGAGCGCCTCGGCTCTCCGGCCAAGCTTCTCCAGGACTTGAACGCATTTCTTGAGGAGGAGCACCGATCCAGGCAGGATCTTCCGGGCTTCTCGGAGGGTCGCAAGAGCCTTTTCGGGCTCCCCCGACATCGCGTGGTAATAGGCCATCCTGGCCAGAAGCAGCGCCTCTTGCGGGTTGACCCGACGCTCTTTCTCGGCTAATAAGAGGGCCTTTTGATAGGCCTCCTCCGATTTCGCCCCATAACCCGGCGTGTAGCGGTAACAATCGGCCAGGTTCCCCCAGATCTCATACGTATCCCGGCCGAGTTTGATCGCTTCCTCGAACGATTTCAGGGCATCGGCATATCGGCCTTGAAAGAACTGGATGGTCCCGAAGTTGGAATAGGCATCCGCGTTGGGCTTGATGGAGACGGATCTTTCGAACATCTCGCTGACCAAACCGTCCTTCCCCATCAGATAATAGATCCCCATGAGGTTGTTGTAGCCACGGTAGTTGTCCGGCGCCAGCTTGATGACCTGCTGGAACATATTTTCAGCGTCGGCCCACCGGCCATTGCCGTAATAGAAGGCGCCGAGGTGGCTGTAGCCGGCCCACCGGCTCGGGTTTAAACGGATCGCCTTCCGGTAGACCTCCTCGGCTTCGGCAGGCTTCCCGGCGTCCTCGAAGGTCCTGGCGTATCCCAGGGTCGCCTCGAAGCTCTCGGGGTCCTTCCGAAGGGCCTCCTCGAATTCACGTAAGGCCTCTTCGGTCCGGCCTGTCCCGGCGGCGATGATCCCGAGGGAAATGTGCACGGGCACCAGGTCCGGGTTGATATTCGCCGCCTTCCGGCACGCTTCTCCGGCTGCCGCCGCCCAGTTCTGGTCCTTGGTCAGGTCATACTTCTTCCAGTAAGCTTGGCCGAGACCGGCCTGGGCCAAGGCGTACTTCCCGTCCAAGTCCACGGCCTGCTTGAAAAGGGCGATGGCCGCATCGAGATCCTCCTCGTTCTCGTAGCGTTCAAGGTATCCCAGGCCTTGGACGTAATACTGGTTCGCCCCGGGCGTGATGGTCCCTCCCGCTGTCAATTCACGACGGGCCGCGGACGGAAGCTCGATTCCCAGCATCTCGGCCGACACCATAACAACTCGGTCCTGAAAGGCCAGAGTGTTTTCCGGTCGAGTGGTGAACACTTCGGAGCGAACCTGGCGAAGCGTCGTCGTGTCGATGAGGTTCAAAGTCAGGACGATGTCACCCTCCTGGCGCTGGGAACTTCCGGAGATGGCAAGCGTGGCCCCGAATACGCTGCGCGCCTTGCCGGCGCTAACGATCCCAAACTCCGAGACCTCGCTCGTGGGAACTACCCAGAGGCTGTCCTGATATCGTTCAAGCTGTGTCAGACGGCTGACCAGGATCTCGACCAGGCCGTCGCAAAACCTCTGGTCTGAAGGGTCGCCGCTTACGTTCTTGAAGGGGAGCACGGCCACATGCTTCTGCGCCGGGAGCTGGCGGATGTCCGCCCATCGTGTCAAGCCCCTGCGGGCCGTCGGATTAAGAAGGATGAGAAGCAGGGCAACGATGACCAATCCACCGGCCCCGAACGCGATGGCCCGGCGTCGCTTCCTTCCCGGGCTCTTCCATGCCGAAATAGGAACTGCAGGCAGCGCGGCCGTCCCTTCATATCTCCTCTTGAGAGCCTGGAGGTCCTCCCGGAGCTCCCGGGCCGATGGATACCGGTGGCCTGGGTCCTTCTCCAGGCACCGGCGGATGACGCACTCCAGTTCAGGGGGACATCCCGGGCAAGACTCTCCGAAGGGCTGCGGCGGTTCGTAAATTAGGGCATGGATCACGGCCGCATCCGTTTCCCCTTTGAACGGCGTCTTTTGCATCAGCATCTCGTAGAGCACGACACCCAAGGACCAGATGTCTGTCCGGGCGTCCACGGGATCGCCCTTGGCCTGCTCCGGAGACATGTAGGCGACGGTCCCGACGACGGTCCCGGACCATGTGGTCTGGGCCTTCGCGGCCAGTTTGGCGATCCCGAAATCCATGATCTTGACCTGACCCCGGGTGGAGACAATGATGTTCGCGCTCTTGATATCCCTGTGGATGACGCCCTTGGCATGGGCCTCCTCCAGCCCTTCGGCCGTCTGGACCGCGATGTCCAGGGCTTCAGGGATGGACAGCGGGCCTTCCTTGATCCTGTTCTTGAGGCTTTGTCCGGAGCAGTAGGCCATGGCGATGAAGGCCTGGCCGTCCCTCTCGTCGATCTCGTAAACCGTGCATATGTTGGGGTGTTCGAGGCGGGCCGCCACTTGGGCCTCCTGGATGAACCTCGCCCTATCCGACTCCGTCCCGAGGATCTCGGATTTCAAGAACTTGAGAGCGACCGTCCTTTTCAGCTTAATGTCTTCGGCCTTGTAAACGACGCCCATGCCGCCTTCACCAAGCGCCTCGAGGATGGAATAGTGGGAAACCGTCCGCCCGATCAAAGACACCTCGCGCTTCTCCCCTCTCTTAATTCCGCTGTTTTTTATTAAGGATAACAACTCTCCATGAAATAGTCAAACGGGGGGATTGTCGGTTTCCGACCGATTTTCCTTGATTCCATCCGGCTCATCGGATATATTTCCATGGGGAATTCGTGAGGGAAGATTGAAGACGCGAGCTGTGAATAACCTCAAATACCAGGTTCTCTTCATCTTGGCTTCGTTCTCCATCCTCCTATCCGCCCGTGCCGCCGAAATCCCCTGCGTCTGGTCGGATGTCGAAAAGATCGTGACGGTGGGTGACCTTCACGGGGATTACGAGAATTTCGTCAAGATCCTGTTGGGTACCGGACTTGTTGACGAAAAACTTCAATGGGCCGGCCGGGACACGCATTTCGTCCAGACCGGAGACATCATGGACAGGGGGCCCGGAGCAAAGATGATCTTCGACGTCCTGCGACGCTTGGAGAAAGAGGCCGAACGGGCCGGCGGAAAAATCCACGTCCTCATCGGCAACCACGAAGAGCTCAATATCACGGGGATCGCTTTCGACTACCCCGACTACATCACTGTCGAACAGTTCGTTTCCTTCTTGCCCCGAGACTACCGGAGGCAAAAGGAGCAGGAATTTCTCAAAAGGATCCGGGGCACGTTCACTCACTGGAACGAGGAAACCGTGGATGCCGGCACCCGGGACAAGCTCCATGAATTCTGGCGGGATCTCATGCGGACGGATAACGCGCAGCGGGTCTATGTCGAGTCCTTCAACGATACTTATGGCAAGTGGCTGCTCGAAAAGAACGCGGTCATCCGGATCAATGACACGGTCTTTGTCCATGGCGGGATCAGCGAAAAATATTCGACCTGGAAGCTCGAGTCGATCAATTCCCTGCTCAGGAACGAGCTGTCCTTCTTCAAGGGCCGCCGGAAGGTCTTCGTCCGTTACGCGAAGCCTTTCGAAGCGAAGATCGTCTACGATGCCAACGGCCCTCTTTGGTTCAGGGACCTGGCTGTCAAGGACGAGAAGTCCCTCAATGGCAAGTTCGAGCGCATCCTCAAGAACCTCGGGGCCGGCCACATGGTCATCGCCCACACGTTCTATCGCGGCAATGGGATAACCCCCGTCGTCGCCCCGCGATTCATGAGCCGTTTCGGCGGAAGGCTGTGGATCATCGATACCGGCATCTCCAGTTATTATGGGGGGGTCAACAGCGCCCTGATCATCGAGAAAAAGGACTTTATGCTCTGGGGAGATACGGAAGCGGACGAGGCCGTTCTCGGGATCACCGTTCCCGGAACGGCGGCCGGCGGGGGGGATTCGGCCGACGACATTGAAGACTATCTCAGAAAAGCCGGCGTCGGGACGATCGTCAGGGGCGCCCAAAGGGGGCGCACGGAGCCTTGGACGATCATCTTGGATGACGGTCAGGCCGTCAGGCGGGCCCTATTCAAGTACATCGACCGCCGCAGGCCCTCCCCGCTCCCGGACAGTTACGTTTATGAGATCGCCGCCTTTGAGCTCAGTAAGCTCCTCGGCCTTGATATCGTCCCCCCTGTCGTTGAGAGACGGATCGAGGGGACGAAAGGTTCCCTCCAGGCCTTCGTCGAGAACGCGGTCCCGGAGGCGGCCCGGCGGCGAAACGGACCGGAACCCCCGGCGCCGCTGAAGTTCGGAGAGGCGCTCGAGACCATCAAGATCTTCGCCACGCTGGTCAACGACGCCTGCGAGAACTTCGAGGACACCCTCATCAAGACCGGGACCTGGCAGGTTTTCCGGGTAGACTTCTCCGAGGCCTTCGGACCCTCGCTCGAGCTCAGGCCCGATTGCACCCCGGCGTTCTGCCCCGATGAGCTCGACACGAAACTTCGGGACCTCGACGACCGGGTCATCGGACAAAAGCTCGCCCCCTATCTCAACAAGGACGAGATCGAGGCGCTCATCCGGAGAAAGGGCCGGCTCGTCCGGGTGCTGGAAGACCTGAAAAACTAGGAGGTGACCATGGGCCGACAAACCGGGGATGCGTCCGGGGTGGCCGGGAAAATGTCTCCAGGGCCGATCGAGCGATTCCTAGGACTGTTCACGGATATCAGGCCGGGCGAGGCCCAGAAGGCCTTGTTGCTGGCCATGAATATCTTCCTGCTCCTGCTGGCCTATTACCTTATTAAGCCGGTCCGTGAAGCGCTTTTGCTGATCAATGCCAAGGCGCCCCAGACAAAAGCCTACTTGAGCGGCGCCCAGGCCATTCTGCTCATTTTCGTGGTCAAAAGCTTCAGCCGGCTCGCCTCCCGCGTCCCGCGGCATATCCTTATCACCTGGACCACTCTTTTTTTCGTCTCCAACATCCTGATATTTTACGTTCTTCACCTCAGCGGGACGCCCATCAAGACCATGGGGATCGTTTTTTTCATTTGGATCGGGATCTTCAACATCTTTGTCGTCGCCCAGTTCTGGGGGTTTGCCGCCGACCTCTACACCGATGAAGCCGGAAAACGGATCTTCCCTCTCATCGCCGTCGGGGCCACCCTGGGCGCCGCGTTCGGGAGCAAGATCGCGGGCTGGCTCATTCAGCCCTTCGGATCCTTTAACCTCATGGTCCTTTGCGGAGCGGTGCTCCTCGTGTGCATCGCCTTGTCAAGGTTTATCCATAACCGGGAATTCAGGCCCTTGGGGGCCGAGATCCAGGGAGCCGATCGGGCCTCCCGTAAGGACCGGGAATCCCAGGTCAAGCCGCTCCATCCCGGCGGGGGATTCAAACTCGTCTTCCAAAGCCGATACCTCCTCTTCATCGCCCTTCTTATAGGGATCTACAACTTCATCAATATGACAGGGGAGTATATCATCAGCGACGTCAGCACCCGTGTCGCCCTCAGGGCGGTTGAATCGGGGACGGCGGCCGGCTTGACGATGGGACAGCTCCAGGGAAAGTTCTTCGCCGACTACCAATTCCTGACGAACCTTCTAGCCCTTCTCATCCAGCTTTTCCTAGTGTCCCGGATCTTCAAACGGGTGGGGGTTGGCGGGGCCCTTCTGTTTCTGCCGTTCATCGCCCTGGGAGGCTACGGCCTGATTTCTTTCGGGGCCCTCCTCATCCTTGTCAAATGGGTAAAGGTCATAGAGAACGGGACTGACTATTCACTGATGAACACGACAAAAGCGGCCCTTTTTCTCATCACGCCAAGAGAGGAAAAATACAAAGCCAAGGCCGCTATCGACACTTTCTTTGTGCGGGGCGGCGACGCCCTGGCCGCCTTGTGTGTCTTTATCGGGACGACATATTTCGCCTTGACCATTGAAAAGTTCGCGATCATCAACGTACTTATGGTCTTAGTCTGGATCGCCCTTTGCTTTCTGATCATGAAAGAATACAAGAAGCTCAAATCCCGCGGGTCAGCGTCTTAGGTCTTTCAGCTTGATGATCCCGCCGGAATCCTGGGTGATGTAAAGATAGCCCTTATCGTCCCAGGCGAACCCTTCCTGGTCGTTGCTCGGGAACGCGTATTCATGGACGAGCTTCCCTTCCAAGGTGATCTCGACAAAGATGTTGTCGGCATCGCTGACGGCGTAAAGATGCTTCTTCAGAGGATCATAGGCCAGTCCCGACGGGTCATCCATTTTGAAGGGAAGGACTCTCAGTATCCGCGCTTCAGGGGCGTCTTCCCCGCCCGTTCTCAGGGGGACGAAAAGCTCCATGATGCAGGGGGGGTCCTCCTGGTTACCGGCGTAGAATGTCCCTCCCTCCGGATGTCCGTCGTCGGGGACGAAGACCACCGACTCGATGCCGTTGTCGTATCGGTCCGTCTGTTTCTGAAGGAAGTTCGGGTTCCCATCGAACTTCCTGTTGACGGGGAACCTTCGGGTGACCGCCCGCTTATCGGGGTCGAATTCCAGGATGACGTCCTCGCCCTCGACGACGACGTAGAGGAGGCCGGTGCACGGGTCGACCGTCACGTCCTCGAGGTCGCCCGGCACCTTTTGGCGGAACACCGCGGTCCCGTCGGTTCTCATCTCAAAGATCTCACCCTCGTCGCTGACGACGAAGAGCGTCTTCCGGGCGGGATGGAAGCAGATCCCTGAAGGTTGGACGACGCCCACTTTATCGATGTTGCCGGAAAACCCGGGGCTCCCCGGCCACTCGCAGGGATATTGGATGTCCGGCGCGAACCGGGCCTGGATACAGGAGCTCAGGACTGCGACCATCAGCCACGGAAAAACGCGCGCTTTCATGAACATTGTTCCCGCCGCACGGCAAGCCCTATCATCCTCTCTCGTCACCGTCCTCGGGCCGCCATCGCGCCCCCAATTTAATACAGAAATCGACGGGCTGTCAATCCGCCCGCCGTTCCCCCTGATTGCCGATAAGATTCTTTCTCCTCAAGCCATGACGCCGGCTTCCGGCGATACCCGGAATTCCGGTTCACGTCGTATCAACAATATTGGACTATTAGGATTTGATTTTTCTGACGTTCGGAATTATGATAGGAAAAGAGAATCGGGGAGATCGAATCGACAAGGAGGGAGCCGATGAAGCATAAGGTCTTTGCGATCATGTTCCTGGGCATGGCCCTCGTTTACGGGCCCTCAGCCTTCGGACAGTTCCTGCCCCAGGAGGTCGCCGGACGCGAAGGGATCGAACGCTTCCTGATTACGGCCGAGATTCTGCGCACCGAGCCCATCGGCGAGGGGGTGACCAAACCGACCAAGGTCTACCTCCGGAAGGATGGCATCGAAGTAAAGGCCGTCTGGAAGAACCCGAGCGGACTCCAATTCGGGTTCTGGGAGGGCTGGCAGTACGAAATCGCCGCTTACCGGGTGGACAAACTCATCGGCCTCAACATGATCCCGCCCACTGTGGAAAGAGTGCTTAACGGGAAAAAGGGTTCGCTTCAATATTGGGTGGAGACCAAGTGCAGCCTGCTCGACCTGCAGGAAAAGGGGATCCCCATCCCGGAATCGGCCAGAGAAAGCACAGACAAGATGAAATACATCGCCCGGGCCTTCGACAGCCTCATCGCCAATGAGGACCGCACCCAGCAGAACATCCGCTACACCGAAGATTGGCGGACGATTCTTATCGACCATTCGCGATCATTCCGTTCCGGTCGGGAGTTCACCGAAAAGCTTATGTTCGGCGCCCGCGGGATCCGGAAGAGC
>CAZSMW010000339.1:0-3545 GCA_964607985.1 uncultured Eubacteriales bacterium | reverse complement strand
TCATGTACGACTCGCCGTTGGCGACGGATTCGACCCTGACGATGAGCTGTTCATGGAGGGCCTGGAACAGGTCCCGGAAGGCCGTCTCCGGGTCGAGGGGCTTCGGGTTGATGAGCCGCTCCATCGAGTCGTAGAAGGCGGCGCTCTCCATCTTTTTCTGCTGGAGAGACAAGTTTCCATATTCCGAATCCGCGGCGATCTCTTCGTTCTTAAGGAGCCGGGGTCGGCCGCCGTCCATCACGATGGGCCGAAAGGCCTTGAACCCCGGTTCTCCGATGACCTCCGAGGTCGTGAACAGGAAGTTCCCCTTCCAGAACCGCTTGATGCCGACCGTGCCGTCGGGCTGGGCGTCGACGGCGAGGAGCGCTCCGGGCCGGTCACCGGACTGCGCGACCCAGCGGACGATGACCAGCGTGTGGCCGTAAGGGTCGGCGTAAACGACCCCGGGGCGGAGAGCTTCGCGGGTCAGGGGCATGGGATAATAGTCCGAGCCGTCATCTTCGAGCCTTGTCCGGGCCGTGCCGGAGTGGATCGTGTTCATGACGTTCCGGAGGAAGGAGTTGAACGCCTGGACCGGGTTCGCTTTCCCTGCCTGCGACACGTTCGTGATCCAGCGCCCCGTCCGGGGGGGCCTGTCAATTGTTCCCCGGTCGGATTCATGGAACCCGAAAGGAAGGCCGAGTTTCCAGGCGAAGTAGGCCCTCAGGTAGAAGGGATTGTCGGCGCAATCGGGGTCCATGACGACGGCGGTCTTGCCGGCCGGGTCGTCTTCCCCGAGCCCGAGGCGGTTGTGAAGAATGTTGCGTTCCGGGTCTCGCGTGACCTCGTGGAGGGCGGGCCAGGAGGATCGTTCGTCGGCGTCGTGGAACAAGGCGTCGATCCAGGCGGAATAGAGGGCTTCGGCGTCCCGCCCCCACGCCCGCTCATTCTCCCAGACCGCGCTTGTCGGCTTCCGGGGAGGGGCGGTTGACGATACGCTGACCTCCAGGCTCCTGACGGTCTTCCGGCGCTCGACAAGAGAAACCGTGTAGCCCCCTTCCGGTCCCAGCTGGAACTCGGTGCTCCTCCAGAAAGGAGGCCCGCCCCCCTCTTTGGTTTTCCGGGGTTCAAGAGGACCTGCGGGGCCGTTGACGACGATCCGGGCGTCCTCGATTTCTCTTTCGCCGGCTGCCAGAACGCGCATGATCCCGCCGGGGACCGGATGTTTGGGAGAGATGAGCAGGGTATCGGATTCCAGCGTTTTGACGCTGCAGGCAGGATGTGAAGTAAAAATCCTATCGGCAATTTTCGGGATCGACTTCCCTGCGGACAGAACGCCTGATAAAAGCATCGCGAAGAACCAAACAGCCCCTTCCGCCGCGAGAAGTCTCTTTATTCCTGGCATTATTTCTTCATGGCCATTGTACCCCGGCAGGTCGTCAATTTCCAGTTCAGGAACATCGCGGGAATCCTTTCCCTTGCCTGGCCTCCCGGGTCAATCCAGGGGCTCGAGGCGGGCCTGGCCGAGGTCCATGACGAGGCGGGCGCCGCTGTCGAACTGGACGACGACCCGGCTTTTCGTGCCGTCGGCCGTTATCTTCTCGATCCGTCCGGTCCCGATGGCCGGGTGCCGGACGCGTTGCCCGGGCCGGAAGGGCGAACCGCCGTCGGCAGGCGGCGGGACGGGGCGCGGCTCTTCGCGCCAGATAGCCCTTTGCGAGGCGGGAAACCGCTCTTCGCGGCCGGAACTCCGGTCCTCACGGACCTCGAAGCCCTTGTTCAGGAATGGGGCATTGACGATCTCCAACCCGGTCGCGCCCCTCAGGAAAGGGGAGAGGGCGGCCGGCTTGGACGTGCCGTAAACGGTCCGGGCCTGGGTGTGGCTGAGCGCCAGGAACCGCTCGGCCCGGGTGATGCCGACAAAGAGGAGCCGCCGTTCCTCCTCGACGTCGCGGCATCCCTCGAAACTCCGGCTGTGGGGAATGATGCCGTCCTCGACGCCGACGATCATGACGGCGGTGAACTCCAGCCCCTTGGCGGTGTGGAGGGTCATGAGGGACACGGCCCCCGACCCTTCGCGGTAGGAGTCGGCGTCGCTGATGAGGGCCGTTTGCCGGAGGTATCCGGCCAGCCCGTCCGATGCCGTTTCTTCGCCGTCGAACTGCATGGCGGAGTGAATGAACTCCTCGACGTTCTCTATCGCGTCCGTGTTCTTCTCGTTCGCCAGGGCGTCCTTGAGTCCGGTCCTCGCGTAGACGGCCCTGGCGATCCCGGCCACCGGCTGCCCGAGGCGGTTCCGCAATTCCTCGATCATGCCGACAAAACGCTCGAGCCGCGAAAGGACCGCCGCGGAAATGTCCGGGACGCCGCCCGGGTCTTTGAGCAGGGACCAGGTGTCCCTCCCGCCGCTCCTGGAATGATCCAAAAGCTTTCGGACCGTGGCGTCCCCGATCCCCCGGGCCGGGCGGTTGATGACCCTGAGGAGCGACGCTTCGTCGGCCGGGTTGACGAGCAGGCGGAGGTAGGCCAACATGTCCTTGATCTCCCGCCGCTGGAAGAACTCCAGGCCTTTGACGATCTGGTAGGGAATGGCGGCCTGGATGAGCGCTTCCTCGAGGACCCGGCTCATGGCGTTCGTCCGGTAGAAGATCGCGATCCGGCCGTAATCGATCCCGTGGTCCTTGTGCATCCCGTTGATCCAGGCGGCCGCGCCCCTGGCCTCTTCGCGTTCGTCGGCAAACCGATAAAGGCGCGGCGGGCTCCCGCCGGGTTTGCGGGCGACGAGGTGCTTTTCCTTGCGCCGCGTGTTCGCCCGGATCAACTCGTCGGCCAGCCTGAGGACTTCAGGAGTGGACCGGAAATTCTCTTCGAGCCTGACGATGGGAGCCCCGGGAGAGTCCTTTTCGAAGGCCAGGATGTTCCCGATGTCGGCGCCTCGCCAGCCGTAGATGGACTGGTCCGGATCGCCGGTGACGAAGAGGTTGTTGTGGTCCCGGGCCAGGTCGCGAGCGATCCGGTACTGGCAGGCGGTGGTGTCCTGGTATTCATCGACCAGGATGAAGCGGTAGCGGCGTCCGAGCCGGTCGCGGAGTTCCCGGTCGTTCCCGAGGAGCTGGGCGGTCCTCACCAGCAGGTCGTCGAAGTCCAGGGCGTTGGCCGCCGCCAGCCGCTTCTCGTAGGCCGCGTAGATGTCGCCGATGAGGCCGTCCTTAAGACCGGGGGCGGCCAGGCCGGGAGCTTTGTCCGGCGCCGTCATCTCGTTCTTGATAAGCCCGATCTCCCTGAGGACCTTCAAGGGCGGGAATTCCTTGGGGTCAAGGTTGCGTTCCTTCATGACCTCGTTCAGGACGGACTTCTGGTCGGACTGGTCGTAGATGACGAAATTCTCCGGCAGGCCGGCCCGCCCGGCGAACTCCCGGAGAAGGCGGGCGCAGAGGCTGTGGAACGTGCACATTGTCGCCCCTCGCGGGACGGCCATGGCCCTGAGCCGGGTCCTCATCTCCTCGGCCGCCTTGTTGGTGAACGTCAGGGCCAGGATGCCGCCGGGGGGGACCCCCCGGGAAACG
>CAZSMW010000338.1:0-3223 GCA_964607985.1 uncultured Eubacteriales bacterium | reverse complement strand
TGCCGTATTGATGACGACGTCCTTGTCCACCCGCCTCTTCTTGTAATCCTGGCGAAGGGGCGTGATCTTCTCCCGGCTGACCATGGCGATGGGGATGTCGCCGATCGTCCGGAACGTCGACCGGTAGCTCGAATGCATCTTCCGGACCCGGGTGCCCCGGTGCAGCAGCCCGTAGAGGTCCGATGTCGGCCCGAACATGCAGACCATGACCTCGGCGATGTCACCCTCGGCCGCGGCCTTGACGCTGTGCATCAGGTTGAGGGCGGCGTCCGAGGACGGCCGGTCGCTCGACCGCTGAGAGCCGACCATGACGATGGGCACAGGCGAATTCTGGACCATGAAGGACAGGATGGCCGCCGTGTGGTGCATGGTGTCCGTGCCGTGGCCGATGACGACCCCCTGGACCCCCTTGGCGATCTCCCTTCCGATGGCCTCGGCCGTTCCTCGCCATTGCTCGGGCCCCATGTTCTCGCTGAAGACGCCGTAGAGCTTCTCGGTCTCGAGATTGCAGATATCGGCCAGCTCGGGCACCGAACCATAAAGCTCGCCCGGCGAGAAGGCCGGGATGACCGCGCCCGTCCGGTAATCGAGCCGGCTGGCGATCGTCCCTCCCGTACCCAGAAGCTTGACCCGCGGTTTTTTCGGATCGTAAGGAAACTCCTTCTCCGGGATCTTATAGTGGGCTTCCTTCCGCCCCTGGATGTCGACCGCGGTGATGCTGTCGGCCAGGACCCCGACGTTATATCCGGAGCTGAGCTTGAGGACGACGTGCAGGGGGTCGGCCGCTTCGGAGCGCGGCAGGATAATGCCCGTGAACTCTCCGCCGGTGGTTGTGATCCTGACGTCGCTCCAGACCTGGGCATTGAAGCTCTTTAGAACGTCCAGAGCCCGTCCCTTGTATCCTTTGTAAAGATTCTCTTCCATCATCGGGAAGCCCCTTCGAGCGCTTCCTTGAGCCGGGCCGCAAGCTCCGCACCGTCGACCCTCCCCCGCCATTCGTCCATGAGCCGTCCCATGGCCAGAAGTTCCCGCGCCGCCTCTCTCCAAAATCTCAAGTCTTTCATGCTCTCCACGGTCGCCCGGACGCTCGCTCTGACCTTCGCATCATCCGCAGGAGCAGGCCAAAGATCTTCGACCTTTTTCCGATCGGCGAGCGCCCGTTCGAGGAGCGGCAGGACACCTTCCCTGTAGATCCTCCGGTCCTTGAGGGCGGCGAGAACGGAGGTCATGGCCGTCTCGTCAAGTTCGTCGGCGGGAAGGCCTTTCTTTTTCAGCCGGGCGGGGAACTGGGCAAGGACGACGGACACGAGGGAGGGCTTCATACCCCATTCCCCGACCGCCTTCTCGAACAGGGCGGCAAACAGCGAGACAGCAAGCTTCTCCACGAGGTCCGCCGGGACGCCGATCTCCCCGTAGCGTTTTTCGCGTTTCAGAATGTTCGGGGGCAGCGAGGCCCTGATCCCTTCCAGCCGTTCTGCCGTGATCCGTTTGGCCGGAAGATCGGTGTCCGGGTACATCCTGTTAGGGCCCGGCAGGATGCGCTCGAAGCCGTTCGTCCCGTCGATGTGAGCCTGCCTTGTCTCGGAGGGGATGCCGACGGTCGCCTCCCTCGCCCGGGCGATGATCTCCTGGGCGCCGAGCCCGGCGTCCGCCTCCGGACCCCAGACGATGACCAGCGTGTCGTCGGGCCCGGCGCCCATGGCCTTGCGGACCGCCAGCCACTCCGAGCTGGCCAACGTTTCACTGGGGCTGTCCGAGTGAATGATGTTCGGGAGGGTGGTCAAGCAGGCGATGACGCGCACCCGGTCGGAGATCTCCCGGGAAAAGAACGTGTGGGTCTGGGTCTGCCATCTCAACAGGCCCCGGAACCCTATGAGCCGGACGCCGTGGACGGTCATCCCGCTTTCGACCGCCGACCGGACCGGCTGATATTCGGTCCGGCGCAAGACCTTGCCGACGTCTTCCATGGAAGCCTTGAACGAGGCCGTGACGATCCCCCGGCGGGCCAGCTCGTCCTTCAACCGCAACAGGTTCCATTGCCGCATGGCTTCGTTGTAGGTGAGAAGGGGGATCCGCGGGATGCGCGGGACGCCCTTGATCTCGACGCGCGTTCCGCCCGTGACGCTGACATTGACATCCTCGCGGGCAGCCCCGATCCCCGTCCGGACTTTGCCGGTCGTCCGGACGAGCCGGCGCAGGATCTGGCCGACCTCGGCCGCCTCCTGGGGGGTCCTCATGTCCGGGGCCGTCACCGTCTCAATGAGGGGCATGCCGAGCCTGTCGGTGAGATAAACGCGCCGGTGGCCGATGTCGCTGACCTCGCGGCAGGCGTCCTCCTCCAGCCCCAGCTGAACGATCCGGATGTCGCGCCCCTTGTACGGGACCTTGCCGTCGACGCCGACGATGGTCGTCCGCTGGAACCCGGTAGGGATGCTCCCGTCCAGGTATTGTTTGCGGGCGATATGGAGTTCGTCGATCATCTTGCACTCATAAAGCATCCCGATGCCTAAGGCGATATCCAAGGCATCTTCATTAAGCTCGAAGGGCGGCGTATCGTCCATTTCGTAAGTGCAGACCGTCTCGCGCTTGATCTGGTAGATGATCTCCTTTTTCGTCTTGAACTCCATGAGGGCCGTGCCGTCGTACTCGCCGAGCTCGGAGAGCGTGGGCCGCATGTGACGGAGGATCTCGGCGTCGAACACGTCGCTCAACCGGCCTGCCGGACAGCGGCAAAAGAGCTTCTTGGAGGTCAGGAGCTGCTGGTGGATCTCCAGGCCGGACTTGAAGCCGACGGCGGCGTAGTCCTCCGGCGTCATCTCTTCGAAAGGCTTGAAAACAAATTCGTTCGTGGCCGGGATTCCTTCCAAACGCGGTTTGAAGCTCAATTAATACATAAAGCCTGAGAGGCTGTCAAATTCCCGTTGCGGGAAGTCAGGTTTCGGAGTAAGTTATCGGGCTCCCTCCCGCGGGGACGTAAAATGAACGAAGATTTTCTGACCGGCCTGACAGAGAGGCAGCGCGCGGCCGTCCTCCACATGGAGGGCCCCATGCTCGTTCTGGCCGGTCCCGGCTCCGGCAAAACCCGGGTCATCAGCCACCGGGTCGCTCATCTCGTTTCCCGGGGGGTCCCCCCCGGCGGCATCCTGGCCCTGACGTTCACCAACAAGGCGGCCGAGGAGATGAGGACCCGGCTCAGGGCCATGGCCGTCCCGCGAGGGGCGAC
>CAZSMW010000337.1:0-9150 GCA_964607985.1 uncultured Eubacteriales bacterium | reverse complement strand
TTCTGGCCGGGGCGACCATCCTCGAGGCGGCCTGCCTGTCGAACGCTGCGGCCGGGATCGTCGTCGGCAAGATCGGGACGGCGGCGGTGACGCCCGAAGAGCTCCTCGGAGGGGTCAGGTCTCAACTTTTGAATTTTTTGTCAAAAGTTGAGACCTGACCCCCCATGGTTCTGCTATAATTAAGCTATGTGCGGAGTCATAGGGATCTGGGGCAACGATCATGTCGTCCGCGACATTTACCAAGGCCTGCTGGCCATCCAACACCGTGGGCAGGATGCGGCGGGTATCATCACCTACGACGGCCGCTTCCACACCAAGAAGGGTAACGGCCTCGTCCGCGACATCTTCACCGTCGAGAACATCCAGCGCCTCCGAGGGACGATCGGCATCGGCCACACCAGGTATCCCACGGTCGGCGGCGGAGGAGGCGAGGACGCCCAGCCTTTCCAGGTCAACTCCCCCTTCGGCATTATCATGGCCCATAACGGCAACGTCACGAATTACAAAGAACTCAAAGAAGAGCTTTTCGAGAAATATCACCGCCTGCTCAACTCGGACTGCGACCTCGAGATCATCCTGAACATCTTCGCCCAGGAACTCGGGGATCAGAAGACCAGGGACCTCAGGCCCGGGCACATCTTCAAGGCCGTCGAAGGCGTCTATAAAAAGGCCAAGGGCAGCTACTCGGTCGTCGCCTACATCGCCGGGCAGGGCCTTGTCGCCTTCCGCGATCCCTACGGCATCAAGCCGCTGGCCTACGGCGTCCGAAACGACGGCCTGATCCCGTCATTCGCCTTCGCCTCCGAAACCGTCAGCCTGAACCTCATGAACTTCGGCGGCATCAAGACCGTGGAGCCGGGACAGGTCGTTTTCATCGACAAGGGCCGCAAGGTCCACGCCCGCCGGCTCGCCTGCTGCCATCACACCCCCTGCCTTTTCGAATGGGTCTATTTCGCCCGGCCGGACTCGGTCATCGACAACGCTAACGTCTACAAGGTCCGGGTCAACCTGGGCCGTTTCCTGGCGGCCGAGATCCGGAAGCGCAAGCTGAAAATCGACGTCGTCGTCCCCGTGCCCGACTCGGCCCGCGATGCGGCCATCGAGATCGCCCGCCGGCTCGACCTCAAATACAGCGAGGCGTTGGTCAAGAACCGCTACATCGGCCGGACGTTCATCATGCCCGCCGACGAAAAGAGGAAGAGCTCGGTGCGCCAGAAGCTCAACCCGATCGCCTCCGAGGTCAAGGGGAAGCGGGTCCTCCTCGTCGACGACAGCATCGTCCGGGGCAACACATCGCGAGCCATCATCGAGATGGTCCGGGAGTGCGGCGCCAGGAAGGTCTACCTGGCGTCGTACTCGCCCCCGCTCCGCTATCCATGCGTCTACGGCATCGACATGCAGACAAAGGCGGAATTCGTGGCGAGGGGCGCGGACGAGGCGACCGTGGCCAAGCGGATCGGCGCCGACAAGGTCATCTACCAGAGCCTCGAGTCCCTGAAGAAGGCGGTCAAGCTCGAGAACCCGAAGCTCATGGAATTCTGCGCGGCCTGCTTCGACGGCATCTACCCGACCGGCGACATCTCGCCCGAACTCCTCAAGGAGATCGAGGACGAGCGCAACCTCGCCCACGAGAACCAGCTGGAGTTGAATATCTAGGGGTCAGGAGAACATCATGTCCGATGAAATCGTTCAAGGCTCGGACGCCACGTTCGAGCAAGATGTCCTTAAGTCCGAGGTTCCCGTGCTCGTCGATTTCTGGGCGCCTTGGTGCATGCCCTGCCGGATGATCGCTCCGGCGGTCGAAGAGATCGCCAAGGAGCACGCGGGGAAGCTCAAGATGCTCAAGGTCAACGTGGACGACAATCCGAAAACGTCCCAGCTTTACGGCATCATGAGCATCCCTACCTTGATCCTATTCAAAGACGGGGACGTCAAGGAGACCGTCGTAGGCGTCGTCCCGAAGAAGAAGCTCGAGGAACTCGTTGCCAAGCACCTAGGGGTCAAGTCTTAACGTTTAACTTATTTGGGTTCTCTTACGTTTGGTGTGGGCTGGGGGCTTGGACGGGATGGATTATTCTTCGAGGGGACCTTGCGCCTGAAGATGTCTGAGCTCGCTCAAGAGAACACAGACGCCACGATGTCAAAATGGGGCCCTTATTTAGGCCCCATTTAACAAAACCTGGATAGATGATAGATCGGATATGACCCCTACTTCTTTTCCAGTTCTTCGACACGCGCTTTGAGGCGCTTGAATTCCTTGATCAGATCATAAAGCCGGGGCGCGGTCACCCAGAACTTCCGCCACTCCCGGATATCGAGGTGCGGGCTTCCGGAGACCATCGCCCCCGCCGGCACATCCTTGGTGACGCCCGACTTGGCGGCCACGATGGCCCCGTCGCCGATGGTGACGTGATCGGCGATCCCGACCTGGCCGCTGAGGATGGCGTCCCGGCCGATCCTCGAGCTTCCGGAGATCCCGACCTGGGCAACGAGGATGGCGTTCTCGCCGACCTCGACGTTGTGGCCGACCATGACCAGGTCATCGATCTTGACGCCCTTCCGGATGATCGTCGCGTCAAGGGCCGCCCGGTCGATGGCCGTGTTCGCCCCGATCTCGACGTCGTCCTCGATGATGACCCCCCCGACCTGGGGGACCTTGACGTGCCGTCCGTCCGGCCCCTTGATGTAGCCGAAACCGTCGGCGCCGATGACGCAGCCGTTGTGGATCGTGACCCGCTTCCCGATGACGACGCCCTCTCTTATGGAGACATGAGAATGGATAACCGCTCCCTCGCCGATCTTCGCCTTGGAATAAATCGAGACCAGCGGATGGATGACCGCTCCCGCCCCGATCTCGACGTCCTCGCCGACCGAGGCCATGGCGCCGACCGACGCCCCTTCTCCGATCCGGGCCGACACCGCGACGACAGCCGTCGGGTGGACGCCGATCGCCGGTTTCAAAGGCTCGTAAAACAGCCCCGCGGCCCAGGCGAAGCACAGATGCGGGTCCGCTGCCCTGATGACCGGGATCCGCCCGTAGCCGCCGCTTTCCCCCTCCGGGACAATGGCCGCCGACGCCCCGCTCGCGTCAAGCTTCGGCCTGAGCTTGGGACCGGCGAGAAAAACAAGGTCGCCCGCTCCCGCTCGTTCCAGGCTCGCGACACCCTTGATCCGAACGCCGCCGTCGCCCTCGAACGCGCATCCCAGCCTTTCCGCCAGCTCCCGGACCGTGAATTCCGCTCCCGTCTCACGCGGCATGGGCCGTCCTCCTCTCGTTCAGGACCGCGGCCAGCTCCGCCCCCCAAAGCAGGATGACCATTGAAAAGGAGATCCAGAGGAGGAAGAAGATGATCGAGGTCAGCGTCCCGGCCAGGAGCTTGGAGAGGACGATGCCGACGGCCGAAAAATTGGCCACGTAGAATGCGAACATCCTCTTGAAGACCTCCCAGAACAGGGCGGCCACGGCCGCGGCGATCGCGGCCCCCTTCGTGTGGACCTTGACTTCGGGAATGAACTTGTAGAGCGTGAACAGGACGAGGAAGGTCAGAGCGTAGGGCATCAAGTATTGAATGAAAAAGTTGTTGACGAGCGCCAGAGCGTTGGGGTTAATGTAATCGGCGACAACCGAACTCTCGCGGAGGCTGCGCTGCAGGGCCGTCCAGACGGCCGTAATCGTGAGCGACAGGAACATGAGGATGCCGATGACGGTCATGAGCAGGTACTCGATGAGCCGGTTGTAGAAGAATGACTTGTGATACTTTGTCCTGAAAATCTGGTTCATGGAGGAGATGAGGCTCGAGAACATAAAGCTTGCCGCAACGAACGACCCCCCGAGCCCGAACAAGCCCAGGTTGGTGACGCTCGTCCCGAGGCCCCGGAGCTTGGTAAAGAATCCCGGGTCGAGCTTGGCGAAGAACTCGTCGGTGAAAATGTTCAGGCCGCGGAAGACGATCTCCGAGCTCCCCAGAACCCGGGCCGTGACGTAGGCGGCCAAGGCTATGAGGGGGATGGCGCAAAGGAATGTGAAATACGAGATGACGATGGCCGAGGTCCAGCACTTATCTTCGTTGAACCTCTTGACGGATGACGCGACGATCGAAAAAAGCGGGACGGCCATCAGACCCCCGGATACTTGTTCCACTGGACCATGAGGATGATGATCGTGATCAGCAGGGCGTAGATGACCAGCGTCTCGATCAGGACGAGCCCGAAGATAAGCAGGAAGCGGATGTGCGGGGCGCCGAGGGGGTTCCTGGAAATGCCCTCGCAGGCCGCGCTAATAGCCTTGGCCTGGCAGAAGGCGCCGATGAACACGGCCAGGGTGATGACGCTCGCGCCCAGGATGAGGGACAGCTTGAAGAGGGAGGCTTTGGCGGCGCTGCCGGCGGCGGCGTCCTGGGCCAGCAGGGGGACACCCGCCAGAGCGACGAAGAACAGCATGAGCCCGAAGGATTTCATGTTTTTGGACATCTTGATTCTCCTTAAGGGATTAATGTTCTCCTTCATGAGCGACGGCTCCCGCGATGTAGATGCAGGAGAGAAGGACGAAAACGAACGATTGGATCAGGGCCGTGAAGATCGACAGGATCATGAACGGCAGGGGGAGGACGAAGGGAATGATGGAGGCCATGACCAGGATGAGCAGGTCCTCAGCGAAGATATTACCGAAAAGCCGCATCGACAGGGAGACGGGCCGCGAGAAGTGGCTGATGAGCTCGATCGGGAGCATCAGGGGGGCCATGGCCGGGATGGGGCCGGCGAAGGTCTTGAGGTATTTGAGGACACCCTGGGCCTTCATTCCCTGCCAGTGGTAGTAGATGAAGACGACCATGGCGCAACCCAGCGTCGCGTTGAGCTTGCTCGTGGGCGACATGAAGCCCGGGACGAGCCCGAGCATGTTGCAGGTGAAAACGAAGATCCCGACCGAGCCGATTACGGGTAGATACTTCTTCCCCTGCTCACCGATCGTGTCCATGATCAGGCCCTCGAAGAGCCCGATGATGAGTTCGAGCGCGGCCTGCCGCTTCGTGGGGACGAGGCTCAGCTTCCGCGAGGCTAGCCCGAAGACGAGGCCCAGGACGATGACCACGATGAGGCTCATGACGATGTAGTCCGGAACGACGTGGGAGGGATCGGCAATCTTGACCCCGAAGAGCCCGAGCAGCGCCGCCAATGGTTTTCCGAAAGCTTTGTTGAACAGCTCGACGATAAGCAGACTATGTTCTAGCTCTTCCATGTCTTCATGCGCAGGAGGGCGGCCACGCCCTCGATCAAGAATACGGGCACAACGACGGAAAACCCGGCCACAAAAGCGAGGATCTTCCTGGGGGAAAAAAACATTATAAGGGAAAAAACGGCCAGAATCAACACGAACCGGACCAGGTAAATGAGCACTCCGGACCTGAGAGCCGCACTCCTCTCCTTCCGGAGGAAGCGGGTCAGAGAGACCTTCATCCCCAAGAACCCTAGGGAAGCCAACGCCCCGCCGGCGAGGACGAAAATGGCGGTCGTCGCGCCGAAGAACGGCAGGGCGACGAGACCGGCGGTAGCCCCGGCAGCCAGGATCTCCAAGGGGACGCGCCTCAGGATCCTTTCTTCGAACGGGTCGATGTTCATGGCGTCAGCCTTTCCAAGGGTTAGTATACATCAATTCTCGCGGCTCTTGCCGCTTTCTTCTTTTTCGTACTTCCGGAGGGCCCGGAACAAGCTCGTGAAGCCGGAGAAGATGCCGAAAACGAGGAACAGGAGGAGCATCCAAGGGTCGGTGCGGAGCCATTTATCGAGCATGTAGCCGAAGAACAGACCCATGGCGATGGACGACGGCAGGACCAGGGCCACGGAGCTCATCTCGGCGATCTTCCGAAAATCGTCCCGCTTGCCCCCTAAGATCGACATCCGGGCCATCCTATTAGATCCGTTTTGAGGCTGCGTCCTCTTCGCTCAGATAATCCCCGAGGGCTTCCTGCCAAGGTCTCATCGGCCAGGTCTTGATGCTCCGGAGCACGGTGTAGAGGGGGCGCCTGAGACCGCCCTCGAGCTCGGGCGTTTCGATGCGTTCCTCGAGCTTGATCGAAGCGCCCTTCCGTCTGAAGACCTCCGCCGCGAATTCGTGCCAGCTGCAGGCCCCGTCGTTCGCGACGTGATAGACACCGGGAGAAAAGCCTGCCTCGAAGATCTCACGGATCCGGACGGCCGCGTCCCGGGCATAGGTCGGGCTGGTAAAGATGTTGGACGACACGGCCACGTGGTCCCTGGTCCGGGAGGCCTCGAGCATGAGCTTGACAAAGTTCGTGCCGCCCTTGGCCACGGACCCGGCCACCCCGAAAAGACCCGAGAGGCGCACGACATAGTGGACCGGCACCTGACGGGCGAAGAACTCCCCTGCGAGCTTGGATACGCCGTAAGCATTGAGCGGGTTGGGCGTGTCCTCCTCCGTATAGGGGACGCTTTTCCGCCCGTCGAAGACGTAGTCCGTGCTGATATGGACGAGGGCGAGATCCAGAGCTAGGCAGATGTCTCGGAGGTTCTTGACCCCTATGGCGTTGACGGCAAAGGCCCGTCCGGGGTCTTTCTCGCATTCCGGAACATTGTGGTAGGCCGCCGTATTGATGACGACGGAGGGTCCGCACGCCTCCAGGACCCTGCGGAGCCCGATGGATTCACGAATGTCCACGTCCCCGATGTCCAGAGGGGTACATCCCGGACCAAAAACCTTTACGAGCTCCCGTCCGAGCTGCCCCCGGGCTCCGATGATCGCGACTGTCACGTTGGACGCTCCCTTAGAAACCCGATAGCCTACCGGCCTATTTTAGCCCAATAACGGAGAAAAAAGCGAGTGGCCGCCGGCGCCTCATGGTGCCCAGGAGGCACTCGCGGCTCAAAAGCGCAAGTTGACAGGATTGCCGGGAAAAAGATAAGTTACAACCGATGAGAAAAAGGGTGCAACGTGAGGACCTTCGTGCGTATTAAGGATTTTTACACACGCGCTTACTTCTGGCTGGCGTGGGGTTCTTTTTTAGCGGCGGCGGCCACCATTGTCATCCATCTTAGCTTTGTCGTCCTGCCCCTTTGCTTATTTCTTCTGGGTGCGGTTTCCTATCTCCTAGCCGGCCGCAGGTCTCTTTACCTTTTTCTGTTCCTGCTCCCCCTGGTTAATTCCCTGCCAGGTCTCTTTTTCAACGGCTACCCCTTCAACTACATGGCGATGGCGTTGTTTGCCCTGGCCGGGATGGGTGCGGCTTCCTTATTGAAAAAGGAGCAGCTGTCGTTTGCTTTTCCAGGGAGCCGGATATATCTCCTGTTCCTGGCGCTGCTCTGGCTCTCCGTGTTGTTTGTTTTCCTGCGCTGGTCCAATCTCATCCATTCACCCCTGGCTTTCTTCCGGGACACGCCCATCACTCCCGAGGGGCAGCGGCTCTCTTTCGGGGTCATATTTCCGGTGGCTACTCTTTTCCTCTTTTCTTTCCCCCCCCTTCTCGTGGCGCTGCTCGGTCACCACCGGTTTTCCGCCCGGGAAGCTCTCCCGCCCCTTTCCCTCGGCTTGAGCCTGTCGGTCGGCCTCGCCCTGGTTCAAAAGACCATTTATCCCGGTTTTCTCCACCAGAAGTGGTGGATGGAAACGTTGGGACATGTGAACGGTGGATTCTCCGATTACAATGCTTTCGGATTCTTTTCCGGCTTGGTCTTCTTATGGCAGGCCGTGACATTGATCGACGATTGGCAAACCTCAAAGGCGTGGCGGCGGATCGCCGCCGTGCCATTTCTTTTGACCTCGCTGGCCGGGATATCCCTTTCCGGCTGCCGCACCGCCCTTCTCTTTGTGCTGGCCGCATTTGTTTATGTTCTCTTTTCCAGGAAAATTCCGCTTTGGCTGCGCGGCATTTTCGTGTCAACCCTGGTGATCCTTTTTTTGGCCGCCGGAGGAGCGCTAAAGACCCGTATGCATTACTCCCTTGAGCATCTGCAAAAGCTAAAAGACTCACCCAACCTGATGCAGGGAATCGACAACCTGACCTTTGGGCGGGTGATGATGATCAAAAACAGTTTTTCCCTGGTCCGTCGTTTTCCACTCCTGGGTGTCGGCGCCGGGAATTTTCTTTTTTACCTGAAATACGACAACTATAAAAAGGTTTATTGGGAGGACTTGCCCCTCAACCAATACCTGCTCATTCTCGACGAGCTTGGGTTCGTAGGATTGGCTGTCTTTGTAGTTTTTTTGTTGAACCTGGCCCATGCTTCCACCCGGAGTCAGCGGTTCCTGCTCTTTGGGGCCGGCCTGGCGCTGCTGTTCAATTTTTTCTTCTGGTTTCCCGAATGCATGCTCCTCTTTTTCATTCTTTTTGCCGCCAATTCCGTGAAAGACCCACCCCCCCGGCTGAAGCGCAATTGGGGCACAGCCGGGGTCGTCTTTCTTTTGGCCTTGTCCCTGCTGGGGCATGTCCTAGGCTGGCGTTCGCTGGATCCAGTCAGCTGGTCGAAAGAAAAGGGCACGAACCATGACTATGGTTTCTGGTATCCGGAAAAAGGCCCGACGGGAGAATTCCGCTGGAGCCTCTCTTCCGCCGGGATTTATGTGTTCAAGGACCATCCTCCCCGCATCCGCTTGTCCTGCGCAGCCCCCCTGCCCCTACTGCGCGGCGGCAAGCAGGTGGTCCGTATCTTCTGGCGGGGCAAGTTCCAGAGAATTGTTGTTTTCCGGGAAAACCGGGATGTCCTGTGGGAGCCGCCCGCCGGGCAGAATGGTTTCTTGGAGATCCGTGTCCGTCCCACGTTCAACCTGAAGGCCATGGGCCGTGGCGAGGAAGGCCGGGACCTGGGAGTCCAGGTCTATATGGAAAGATGAAGTCCCGGTCTATTCACTTGCTTTCCTTCTCATCTTCGGCATAGGCTTCGGCCAGATATTTATCGTGATTCGCTGAGAGGTCACCGAGGCCGGAAGAGGCGCACCCGGCAGCCGACCGCGCCCGCTGACGGCTCTCTTCATCGTCCCCAGCCGTCTTTCGGCCCTTGGCGACGCATTTTTTTACAAATCCATACAAGAATCCGAAGCTCGCGACCGCGAATCCCGCCGCCAAAATCACCCCGCTCACGCTCAAGGCAAGCCCGCCCGCAACCAGCGTCAAGCCCAGAAAAAGCGGCTTCAGGAACGAG
>CAZSMW010000336.1:0-2809 GCA_964607985.1 uncultured Eubacteriales bacterium | reverse complement strand
CTTCCGGGTTGCCGAGGAGAGAAACATTGGTGATCAGCGTGACGGGATGGCCTTCGGCCTCGAGCAGGTCCAAGACCTCATAGACTTGCTTGTTGAGGAGGGGCTCGCCGAGAACATTGAGGAGGACGGGAGTGCGGATATTAAGGGCATGGATTTCGTCGAGGAACTTTCGCAGCCGCGCATCCGAAAGATGCTCCTTCGGCCGACGCAGGACATCGGAAGGGCAGAACGCGCAGTGCATGTTGCAGTGGCTCGTGAGTTCGAGGAAGAGCGTCCGGGGCGGATCGACAGGACTTATAACCATAGCTTTTGACTTCGGAGCTATTTCCCTTTCCGGAGCACCACCTCGTTCCTCATCTGGAGGACGCGCGGCGTAGGCCGGTTACTTACCATTCAATCCTCGGGTCTGGCCATACAGCCAAACTTCAAGGGCCCTTCAGGAAATATTAAAAGGCCTAACTTCATTAAGCTAAGCATGTTAACATCCTCTTTGAGTTTTCAATAACTGAGAATATACCGTCGCCGCTTGGAGATGTCAATTAAATGGGAATGGTCCCTTTCCGGCCGGGACCGGCAGGACGGGCGGACCGAACACCGGTTCTCTATGAATCTCTTGGGGGTCGGACTCATCGCCGACATCCTCAAATTGACCAACGAACGCCTCCGGTACCCACAGACTTATTCACAAAAGCCGTGAATAACCGGGGTGGATGAGTCGGCTCCGACGAATTATGAAGGCCATAAATCCGTGCTGAGATACTTCAACCCCGAATCATTGATAAGAATTGCGACGGTCTTTCCCTCACACGGCCCGCGGAGAAGCTTTATGGCTGCGGAAAGGTTGGCGCCGGAAGAAAAGCCGGCAAAAATACCTTCATTTTCGGCTAATTGCCTGGCCGCGGCAATAGCTTCCTTGTCTGAAACTTTAAGATAGCCATCGATATGCTCGGGATTAAGGAATGTCAGCGATCGCATCGAATATCCCCCGCCCTGAATCCGGTGCTGAGGACAGATGACCGGTTCGCCCGACAGAGCGGCCGCCCCTTCCGGCTCAACGACATAGCATCTGATGGAAGGATTATGTTCTTTAAACGCAGCGGCGCAGCCGGCAAAAGACCCTCCGGAACCCACGAAATCACAAAAAGCATCGATTTTATGATCGGCTTGTTCAAGGAATTCAGGCCCGGTATGCAAATAGTGTGAGCGAAAATTTCCCCATAATTTGAACTGATCCGCCCGAAAAGCCTTTTTCTCTCCGGCAATCCGCTGAGTCTCCATCTCCACGAGTTCCAAGTCCCCGCCGGAAACCTGGCCGGGCAGGGAATCAGGCCGTTGATCGACCAATACGACCTCTGCGCCAAAGGCCGACATCATTTTGGCCCTCTCGGGGGAATTTCCCTTGGACATGACCGCAATAAACTTGTAGCCCTTGATGGAGCAGGCGATGGCTAATCCGGTGCCCATGTTGCCGCTCGTCAATTCCACAATGGATTGACCGGGCCGTAGCAGGCCTTCTTCCTCAGCGTCTTCGATAATTTGAAGAGCCGGCCGGTCCTTCTTGGAAAACCCGGGATTGAGATATTCCAGCTTGGCCAGAATCTTACCCACCTCGTTCTTAGTAATGCGGGAGAGACTAACGACAGGAGTGTTGCCGATAGTCTCAAGAATCGAGCTTTGAATTTTATCGCCCCGACTTTTCATGATTTCAAACCAAAGAACCTGTCCAGGGCATGAAGCATTGAAAGGATTTGATAGACCCTCCGTTCAATTATGTCTGAATTGACCATCATCGTCAATTTTCTGGGGATAGCCCCGATATTCGGCTAATGGCGGGGCGAGCACAAATGTTTGACATTAACATAATAATTATAATATAAAAATATTGTATCCTATGAGCGCAAGAGATAAGACAATCGAGCTCCTGCGGACAATCAGCGAAACCATCTACATCTATCTAAAGAAGGCCATCGTCAGCGCTCTCTGCTAGAATCTCTTCTTTGGAGGTGACATTATGAACTTGACGGACGGACGCAAGCGCCGCAGCGCTCTACTATCGAGTCTCCTGATTCTCATTCTTCTGGTCCTCGCGGTCGGACAGGCCCTGAATGCCCAGGACGCGGTTTGGGCAAAAAAGCTGAAGGGCTTTGACGCCTACATGACGAAGGTCCTCAAGGACTGGAACGCGCCGGGCATCGGCGTGGGGATCGTGGCCGGCGACAAGCTGGTTTTTGTCAAAGGCTACGGCTACAGGGACTACGGGAAGAAGCTCCCGTTCACGGACACGACGCTGTTCCAGATAGCGTCCAACACCAAGCTCTTCACGGCCGTTTCCGCGGGGATGCTCGTGGACGAGGGGAAGCTGATGTGGGACAAGCCGGTCCGCGAATCCGTCCCGACCATCCGCTTCTTCGACGACCAGCTCAACAACACAGTCACTCTCCGCGACATGCTGGCCCACCGGATCGGTATCACGCGTCATGATACGATCTGGTACAAATCGGACTTCACCCGGAAAGAGCTCTTCGACCGGGTCAAGTATCTCGAGCCCAGCGCGCCGATCCGTCAGACCTTTCTCTACAACAACCTGATGTATGCGGCCGCGGGGTACATCATCGAGCTTCAGTCCGGTAAGACTTGGGAGAACTTCGTCCGTGAGCGGATCTTCACCCCCCTCGGCATGACGAGCACGGTCTTTTCCGTAACCGACATGCTCAAGCAGCCCGACCGCGGCGTCCCCTATACCGAGAAACGGGACAGCTTTGAGCTCTATGAGATCCCTTATTACGAGGACATGGCGGGGGTTGCGCCC
>CAZSMW010000335.1:0-20282 GCA_964607985.1 uncultured Eubacteriales bacterium | reverse complement strand
TTAGGGCGGAAGGGATAACACACGTTCTCCCCGGCGAATATCTGAAAAGCCACGCTCCGGTTCAGGAGCTCACCCTTGTCCCCGGCACATGGCTGGGCAATTTCTCGAAGTGGGTCGGCGATCCCTCCAAGAACAAGGCCTGGGACGACCTCACCGAGGTCCGGGACCGAGGCGAACCCGGTGAGGAGATCTATATCGCTGAGGGCTCGGACTGGTTCTGGTGGTACGGCGAACCCGACAAGGAGGAGTTCGACATCCTCTTCAAGAGTTATTTGCGGGAGGCCTTACGGAAATCCGGGGCCGGGAGGTGCCCATGAATCCGCTCCGGTTCCTTTTCGCCGTCCACTGCCACCAGCCCGTGGGAAACTTCGACCACGTTTTCGATAAGGCGTTCAACGACTGCTACGAACCCTTTCTGAACGAAGTCGCCAAACATCCGGCCTTCAAGTTCGCCCTCCATTTCTCAGGCCCGCTCTGGGAGCACATGGAGAAACGCCGGAAGGAGTGCGGAGCGCTGATCAAAGAGCTGGCCGGGCGGGGCCAGGTCGAGCTCCTCGGCGGAGGTTTTTACGAACCGATCCTCTGTATCATCCCCGAGGAGGACAGGATCGGCCAGGTCCGGATGATGAACCGCTACATCGAAGAGAACTTCGGCGTCACGCCGAAGGGCGCCTGGCTGACCGAAAGGGTCTGGGAACCGAACCTCCCGAAGTCCCTTTCCCGAGCCGGAATCGAATACACGCTCCTCGACGAGGAACACTTTCATTACGCGGGAGTCAAGGACATCCACACGTCCTATGCCACGGAGGACGAAGGATATCCCCTGAGGGTTTTCCCCATCGACAAGAAGCTCCGCTACCTCATTCCGTTCAGACCTCTCGATGAGATCGAGGCTTATTTCAATGACATCCGTGAGATGGGCGGGATCGCCGTCCTCGGCGACGACGGCGAGAAGTTCGGACTCTGGCCTGGCACGAAGTCCTGGGTCTATGATGAGGGCTGGCTCGCAAATTTCCTCAGGTTTATTGAAGAGAAGGAGGTCCGGACCATGACCTTCTCAGAATATGCGGCCGCGGAGCCGCCGGGCGGAAAGGTCTACCTGCCGCCCGCGTCCTACGAAGAGATGATGGAGTGGGTCCTGGAGCCGACCGACCTCAAGACGTTCAAGAAGCTCAAGGAGGAGAGCCCGGCCGAGGCGCGGCGCTTCCTCAGGGGCGGATTTTTCAGGGATTTCTTTCTGAAATATCCGGAATCGAACCATCTCCATAAACGGATGCTTCTCACCTCAAAGAAGGTCCGCGCCTCCGGAAGCGAATCCGCCGCGACAGAGCTCTACAAAGCGCAGGGCAACGACCCGTTCTGGCACGGCGTCTTCGGCGGGCTTTACTTGCCCCACCTCCGGGAAGCGGCCTACCGGCATCTCATCGAAGCCGAAAAAAGGATGCCGGAGGAGACGGGTTGGCGCATGGAGGATTATGATCAGGACGGGCGCACGGAAGCCCTTCACTTCGGCGACCGCTTCAACCTTATCGTCAAGCCCTCCTTCGGAGGAGGGATCGTCGAGATCGACCATAAGCCCCTTTCCCGGAACCTCTCGGACGTGCTTTCCCGGCGGCCTGAGGCCTACCACGCGGCACCGGAAGAGGGGATCGGGGATGGCAAGAGCATTCATGAGCTGCGGAAGGAACTTCCCGAAGGGGCCGAAGACCTCCTTCGCTACGACTGGCACCCGCGCTATTCTTCGCTCGACCACTTCCTCCATCCCGCGACCCGTCCGGAGGATTTTCGGCGCATCGATTTCGGCGAACAGGGGGATTTCATCAACCGGGAATATTCTTATTTCATCGAGGGGCCGTCGCTCCGGCTGGAAAGGGACGGAAGCGTCTGGGCCGACGGGAAAAAACGCTCCATTACCGTTCGCAAACGGATCATCCCGGGCCCCGGTGTCATCACCGTCGAATACGAGGTAGAGAACCGGGAAGGGAAGCCGGTCTCACTCGTCTTCGCCCCGGAGTGGAATCTCTACGCCTTCGAGGGTGATCTCATCGTCTCCGGACGAGAAGCGAAACTTCTCGAGGGAAAGCTCGCCTTCCAGGCGCCGGGCGCCGACGAGCTCTGGACTTTCCCGCTCAGGACGCTTTCCCAATCCGAGGAGGGATATGATATAATCCATCAAGGATTTTGTCTCCTTCCGGTCTGGAGGCTCCATCTCTCCGGAAAAGGAAGATCTCAAATGGCCATCGTGTTGGCGGAGAAAAATGTCCAATAAGTTTTTCACCCTGGTCCTGCACAGCCACATTCCCTACGTCCTCGCCCACGGCAGTTGGCCGCACGGGATGGATTGGCTCTACGAGGCGGCCGCGGAAAGTTATCTGCCCCTGCTCGACGTCTTCCGTCGCCTCCGGGACGAGGGGGTCCCCCCCCGGGTCAACATCGGCTTCACTCCCGTCCTCGCGGACCAGCTCAAGGACAAGTCGTTCAAGGCGGGGTTCGGGGACTACCTCGATATGAAGATCGCGATCGCCGCGAAGGACAGGGCCAATTTTGAAAGGACCGGGGACAAGGAGCTTCTTCCCCTGACGGTCTTCTGGCAGAACTGGTATGAAAAGCTGGCGATGGATTTTCACGAGACCTTTCACGAGGACATCCTCGACGGCTTCCGCGACCTCCAAGACCAGGGCCAGATCGAGGTTCTGACCTCGGCCGCGACCCATGGCTACTTCCCGCTGCTTTCGCGGGACGAAACGATCCGCCATCAGGTCCGGCAGGGCCGCCACACCTACCGGCAGCACTTCGGTCGCGACCCCAAAGGGTTCTGGATCCCCGAATGCGCCTATCGTCCCGCATACACCTGGAAACCGCCGCTGGGAAGCAAAGAGCCCTATCCCAGGCTGGGAGTGGACGGGATACTTGGAGCCGAGGGCATCGGTTACTTCTTCGTCGATACCCACCTGCTCAAAGGCGGCGAGGCCAAGGGAGTTTACGCCGACCGGTTCCCAGGGCTCAAACTCCTCTGGGAGAAGTTCCAGGGCCAGTATCGGCCGGCCGAGGAATCTTCCCGCGATCCTTACGCGGCCCATCTTGCTTACCCCTCAAATACCCCATTTCTGGTCAGGGACGACGTCTCCGGGTCCCAGGTTTGGAGCCGGGACATGGGCTACCCCGGCGACGGATGGTATCTCGAATTCCATAAAAAGCATTTTCCCGGAGGAAACCGTTACTGGCGGATCACATCGAGCGGCGCCGGCCTGGGCGACAAGGCCCCTTACGATCCGAAAAAGACGCGGGAGCGGCTGGCTGACCACGCGGCCCATTTCATCTCGGTCCTAGAAAACATCCTGAAAGAACGGGAGGATGGGATCGTCGTCGCTCTCTACGATACCGAACTTTTCGGCCACTGGTGGTTCGAAGGGCCGGAATGGCTCTACCTGGTCCTGAAGGGCCTCGGGCGGAGCGATGTCCGGCCCATGATGGGTTCAGCCTCGCTCGAAGCGCTTCCTCCGCGGACCATTGTCTCGCTTCCGGAAGGGTCTTGGGGACAGGGAGGCTTCCACTGGATCTGGCTCAACGAGGACACCTCCTGGATCTGGGAGAATATTTACCGGATCGAGGAGCAAGCCGGCCGGCTCACGTCCCGGAAAGACCTGGACCCTCGGGTTTGGAAGCAGTTCATCAGGGAAAAGTTCCTCCTGGAGAGCTCGGACTGGCCGTTCCTCATCTCGACCGGGACGGCCCGCGATTATGCCCAGAAAAGGGCCGCCGAGCATTTCGACCGGGCCGAGAGGCTGGCCGGATGGCTCGAGCCGGGCCGCAAGCTGTCCGAACAGGAGGAAGAGCTTCTGAAAACCTATGAGACAGAAGACAGCCTGTTCAATGAGGTCGTGACACCCGATGGACACGTTATCTGAACGGACTCTGGTCATGGTCCTTTGCGGCGGCAAAGGAGAGAGGCTCTATCCTTTGACCAAGGACAGGGCCAAGCCGTCCGTCCCGTTCCTCGGCGCCTACCGGATCATCGATTTCAGCCTGTCGAACGCCCTGAATTCCGGACTGCGGCGGATCGTGCTGCTCAACCAGTACAAGTCGCTGTCGCTCGAGCGCCATATCCAGCGCGGCTGGAACATCTTTCACTCCGAAAGCGGCGATTACATCATCTCCCTCCCGGCCCAGGGGCGAGTGAGCGACCATTGGTATGAGGGCACGGCGGACGCCGTCTTCCAGAACATCTACACCATCCAGCAGGAGAACCCGGAGGCGGTCCTGGTTCTCTCCGGCGATCACATCTATCGGGCTGACTACGGGAAGGTTCTGCATTTCTATGCCGGCAGGAACGCCGACGCCGTCGTCCTCGCCAAGGTCGTCCCGGCCGCGGACACGTCCCGTTTCGGCGTCATGCAAGTTGACAGGGAAAGCCGGATCATCGATTTCCTTGAAAAGCCCAAGAAGCCGCCCGTCCTGCTCTGGGACCCGGAGAAGGCGCTGATTTCCATGGGTGTCTATGTGTTTAGGACGCCCGTCCTGATCAAGGCCCTGATCAAGGACGCCCGAAACCCCTTGAGTTCCCATGACTTCGGAAAGGACGTCCTGCCCAAGCTCGTCCGTGAGCACAGGATCTACGCCTACGTCTTCGACGATTACTGGGAGGACATCGGCACCATCGACGCCTACTGGCAAGCCAACATGGGCTTCCTCTCGCTGGTCCCTCCCATTCCCCTTAAAGACCCCTCCTGGCCCGTCCGAAGCTACAGGCCCCAGTACCCTCCGGCTTTCATCGAGAACGGGGACATCCGGAGGTCCATCCTGAGCTCCGGCTGCTCGATCACGGGGAGCAAGATCCGCAATTCGATCCTTTCGCCGGGCGTCCGGGTGCTCGAAGACGCCGATGTCGAGGATTCCATCATCTTCGAGGATGTCGAGATCGGGAAGGGGGCCAGGCTCCGGAAAGTCATCATCGACAAGCGGGCCATGATCCCGGAAGGCTTCGCCATCGGCTTCTCGGATGAGGAAGACGCCAGGAACTTCAAGATCAGCAAAGAAGGCGTGCGCGTCGTCCCCAAGAACTGGAAGCCGGCATGATCGAGAAATACAGCATCTACTTCACCGAAGTCCAGAAAGAGACCCCCCGCCAGCTCATGCTCCTCTCAATCATCTCCCAGGGATTTGTCCAGCCTTTCTCCATGGAGGACAACCTCCTGGTCCTGCTGACCGCCCTAACCTCAGGCTCCGGAGTCGGTTTCAACCGGGCCATGCTCTTCCTAAAGGACGGCGACACCCTGCGCGGCGAGATGTGGCTCGGGCCGAGGTCGGCCCAGGAGGCGCAGAACATCTGGGAGGTCCTGTCGACCCCCGGCATCGGCTACATCGAGGTCATTGAATACAACCGTTCCCTTGTCAGCAAGAGCCAGGACACCTTGAGCCGGCGCGTCCGGAACCTGCGCTATCCCCTAGGCGGGGAGGCGCTCCTGATCCCCGCGCTCCCTGCCAGGGACAAAGACATTCTCCTGGTCAAGGACGCCCGGAACGAGCCCCTGGTGGACCCCAAATTTCTGGAGATCATCGGGGTGGATGATTTCGTCTGCATTCCCCTCCTGGCGAGGAACGAGGTCTTTGGAGAGATCATCCTGGATAATGCCTTCACCGGGGCCCCCATCGCCCCGATGGACATCAAGCTTGCAGTCATCTGCGCCTTGATCGCGGGGAATTATATCTACTCCGCCGCCCTGCATAGAAAGCTGGTCGAGGCGGAAAAGATGGCCGCCCTGGGCGAAATGGCGGTTTTCGTCACTCACCAGCTCAGAAACCCGCTGGTGACTATCGGCGGCTTCACGGAACAGCTCCTCCAGCCGGGGGTCGACGGGGAGAAAAAAGAACGCAACCTGAGGATCATCCGGGACGAGACGAAGAGGCTGGAAGACGTCGTCTACCAGATCGCCCATTTCCTCAAGGTCACCCTCAAGGAGCCGGTCGCCTTCGACGTCCGGCCCGTCCTCGAATCGGTGATCGAGAGCCCGGAGATCAAGATCAAGGTCCAGAGCCGCGGCGTCCGGCTGAACGTCAGGATCGCCAAGTGCCCGCCCCAGGTCCTCTGCGATCCGACCTACGTCGGAGAAGTCTTCCGCAATGTCCTGGAAAACGCCATCGACGCCACGCCCGCGGGAGGAAGGATATCGGTCCTGGCCTACGCCAAGAACGAAAAGACCTTCGTCCTCAGCATCAAGGATTCGGGCGGAGGGATCTCAGAAACCGACAAAGCGAAACTTTTTACGCCCTTCTTCACGACGAAAGAGAAGGGGATGGGCTTGGGGTTGCCCTTTGTCAAGCGGGTCATGGACGCCTGCGGCGGCAAAATCGAAATCGAGAGCCGGGAAGGCAAAGGGACCCGGTTCCGCCTGTTATTCCAATGCCAGGAAAGGAGCGCCACGCCATGAAAAAGATACTCCTCGTGGAAGACGAGCAGCCGCTCTGCCTCCTCTACGAAGAAGAACTGTCCGCCGAGGGCTACGAAGTGATGTCCGTCCACGACGCGGATTCGGCTTTGGACGCGCTAAAGGAAGGGGCTTTCGACCTGATCATCACCGATATCCGTATGCCGGGGAAGGACGGTGTCGAGCTCATCGCCCAAATCATGGGTTTGAGGAAGGACGTCCCGATCATCATCAACACCGCCTATCAGAGCTACAAGGAAGACTTCATGACCTGGGCGGCCGACGCCTACGTGGTCAAGTCCTCGTCTCTCGTCGAGCTCAAAGCCAAGGTCCGGGAACTGGTCAAGGATTAAGATGTCCGAGCTGAGAAAAGACCTGGTCAGCGGACGGTGGGTGATCATCGCCACGGAACGGAGCAAGCGGCCCGACGATTTCCGGCCGGCCTCGCCGGAGAAGAAAGAAGGCGGGTCGGGGTTTTGCCCATTCTGTATGGGAAACGAATCGAAGACGCCGCCGGAGGTCTTCGCCCTTCGCGAGAACGGCACCGGCCCCGACGGGCCGGGTTGGAGGGTCCGAGTCGTGCCGAATAAATTCCCTGCCCTGAGCCCGGGCGCGCCACCGCCGAAGTCTGCCAAGGGCATCTTCCAATGGATGCCCGGGATCGGCATCCACGAGGTCATCATCGAGAACCCGGACCACGACAAGGAGCTGAGCGACCTCGAAACATCCAACATCTCCGACGTCCTCCAGGTCTACCGGGAACGGATCAAGGCCATCGAAGAAGGGCTCCATTACCAGTATGTCCAGGTCTTCAAGAACAAGGGCAAGGAGGCCGGGGTCTCGCTCAGCCATCCTCACTCGCAGATCGTGGCCACACCCATCGTTCCCAAGCGGGTGAAAGAAGAGGTCTACGGCTCGGAAAGATTCTTCCGGACTCACAAGGAATGCATTTATTGCCGAACCCTCAGGGAGGAAACGACCCTCAGCGAACGGCTCGTCCTCCGGAACGATCGATTTTGCGTCATCGCTCCCTTCGCGTCCAGGTCCCCGTTCGAAATGGCGATCACCCCGCTCCGCCATTCTCCGCTCTTCACATCCGCCGGGGATGAAGAGCTGGCTTCGTTGGCCGGAGTGTTGAAGACGGTCCTGACCAAGTTGAAAACGACGCTCTCCGACCCGCCCTTCAATCTTATCCTCCATCAGGCCCCGAACCCGACAGTGTCCCAAAAGGCTTGGCCGGGAATCGAGCAATATTTCCATTGGCACATGGAGATCCTTCCCGTGCTGACCAAGGTCGCCGGTTTCGAATGGGGGACCGGATTCTACATCAACCCAGTTCCGCCCGAGACCGCCGCGGGATACCTGAGGGAAGATAAATAACAGGCGGCTTTTCGAGACACGGTTTTGAGCACCAAGACCGGCTGTAAAATGCCGGCCATTGATGAGGAATATAACAGATCTATTTTAAGGAGGGGAGAAGCATGATGGCCGCTAAGGCGACACGGGCGCTCAAATTGTTCTCTTGCCTTTCGTGGATTCTGATCCTAGCTGTTTCTTTTTCCGCCGGCCTCCAAGTCAACGCCGCTGTTGACAGCATGAACATTCTGCCGGAAAGAGAACGAGCCCGGATCATGGATGAATGGCTGAAATGGAGGCTGGACAATATCCTCCCGGAATTGATGAGGCGGGAAGGGATTGATCTCTGGCTCGTCATGAGCAATGAACCCGACCCGGGTCCGATTTATTTCACCCTGCTTCCCGCGACGAGCCTGTACGTTGTCCGAACCTCCATCCTGATGTTCCACGACCGGGGAAAAGAGCTCGGCGTCGAACGGTTATCGGGAGGCAGTATAGGGAATGACGCCGGGTATAAACCCACCTGGCTGGACAAAAAGAACAAGACTCAGTTCGAGAGCCTGGCCGAAACGATCAAGAAGTTAAATCCGAAAAAGATCGGGATCGATGTCTCTCCGCTCTGGGGTTACGGCGATCATTTGACGGCCGGACTGAAAGACAAGTTGGTCGGCGCCCTCGGTCCTGAATACTCCAAACGGCTGGTCTCCGCCGACCGTCTTTGCGTCGGCTGGCTGGAAACCCGGAGCCCGCAGGAGTTGAGCGTTTACCGGCACATCTGCGGGATCAGCCACGACATCATCGCCGATTTTTTCTCCAACAAAGTTATCGTCCCGGATGTCACGACCACAGAGGATGTGGAGTGGTGGTTCCGGCAGAGGGTGAGGGATCTCGGCATCGACCCCTGGTTCCATCCCTCGATCGATATCGAGCGGAGCAAAAAAAAGGAAGCCGAATACAAGGATAAAGGCGTCATCCGGAGAGGCGATCTCCTCCATTGTGATATCGGGATCCGGTATCTGGGCCTCTATACGGATATGCAATGGTCCGCGTACGTGCTGCAAACCGGGGAAACGGACGCGCCGCAGGGCCTGAAGGTGGCCTTGGCCAACGCCAGCCGGGTGGCGGACATCCTCATGGCGGAGTTCCTCGAAGGCCGAACAGGGAATGAGATTGTGGATGCCGCCATGAAGAAAGGCGAAACCGAAGGCCTGCGGCCGCTCATTTACACACATCCCATCGGAGTCTATGGCCATGCCGCCGGTCCGCCGATCGACGCCCGGGCGCCCGAAAGCGCCCCGGAAGGATCCCGCCTCCGGGGGGAATATCCGCTCTATCTGAATACGATGCATTCCATAGAATTCAGCGCCACGACCAAGGTCCCAGAGTGGGACGGCCAGGATGTCCGCGTCGGCTATGAAGAAGACGCCATCTTCACGATGGAGGGCTGCACATTCGCCGACGGACGTCAAAAGGCGCTCTTGTTGATCCGATAAGAATCGTTGGATCGGAGGAGAAACCATGAAATATTTCGCATGTCTTGTTTTGGTCAGTCTGGTTTTTTTTCTGACTGCTCCCGGCTGGAGTGAAAACCCGACCGTGGAAACGGAAAAACTTGCGCTTGTCGCCACCTTGAAAGCCATGTGGGCGGCCATCGAGGCCGGTGACGCGGAAAAATACGGCGGTTATCTGCACCCCGATTTCACCGCCTTCGGGGAAAACGATGCCTACCTGGCTGAAGGCAAAGAATTGGAGTTGCGCAATATCAGGACTTGGCTGCAACACGCGCGCAACGTGCACACCGAGATGCACCACCCCAATGTGACCCTGCGTGGGGCCGTGGCTTGGATCACGTATTACTGGACCGATTCCGGAAGCGACCAGGGCAAGCCTTTCTCTTCCCGCGGCAAGTCCACCAGGATTTTCGTCAAGGAAAAAGACCAGTGGCTTTGCATTCACGCCCACCATACCCTGGCCCCTTGAGCGGCGGCCCCTGCGGCTCTAAACAGGTGGAAGTCTCCAGCCGGGAGGCGAAAGGAACGTTAAATTTCGGCGAGCTTCCTATAGAGGTCCAAGTATTCCTCGGCGGACTTCTCCCATGAGAAATCGCTGTTGAAGGCGTTCCGGACCAGGGCTTGCCGGTCGTGCGGTCGCCCAAAGGCGGCCAGCGCATTCCTGACGGCACCGATAAGGGCGTCCGGAGAGGCGACCTCGAACTTGAAGCCGTTCCCGGTTCCGGTTGCGGGATCGAACTCTCGGATGCTGTCGTCCAGCCCGCCGGTAGCCCTGACAACGGGGACCGTGCCGTAGCGAAGGCTATACATCTGGGTCAGGCCGCAAGGTTCATACCGGGAGGGGATCAGAAAGAGGTCGCTCCCGGCGTAGATCGTGTGGGCGATCCTTTCGTCAAAAGCGATCTTAAGTCCGAGCTGGGCGGGATAAAACTTTTGGGCTTCCCTAAGGTCGTTCTGGATCTTCTCATCTCCCGTCCCCAGGACCACAAGCCGGACGCCGAGCGCGAAGAGGGAGGGCAGAGCGTCATAAACGATGTCCAACCCCTTCTGGGCGGCCAAACGAGACACGATACCGACGACGGGAGTTTCCGTCCCTCCGGTGAGGCCGAACGTCTTCAGCAGCTCTGCCCTGCAAACCTTCTTGCCCGTTAGGTCCGAAGGATTGAACGGCGAGGGAATGAGCGTGTCCGTCGCGGGGTTCCAGGCCGCGTAATCGACACCGTTCAGCAGGCCGAAGAGGACCTTGGACCGGCTCCGCAGGAGCCCGTCCAGGCCGCAGCCGAACTCCTGCGTCTGGATCTCGCGGCTGTAGCGGGGGCTCACGGTGTTGACGGCCGTGGAATAGAGGATCCCGGCCTTGAGGAAGTTCGCCTTCCCCCAGAACTCCAGGTCGTTCAAGTTGAAGAGGGATTCGGGCAGACCGATCTTCCCAAGGACCTCTTTTCCGAAAAGCCCCTGATAAGCCAGGTTGTGAATGGTGAAAAGCGACCGGGTTCCCGCGAAGGATGGATCGGAAGCATGGGTCGTCTTGAGATACGCCAAGGCGACGGCCGACTGCCAATCATGGCAGTGCAGGATGTCCGGGGCGAACCCGAGCCGCTTGACGGTCTCGAGAGCCGCAATGGAAAAGAACCCGAAACGTTCGCCGTTATCCGGATAATCACCGGCTGCGGTTCCATAAAGAAAATCCCGGTCGAAATACTCGTCCTTCTCTATGAAATACGCAGGAAAGCCGTTTCCGGAATGTGACCGCACGGCAAAGACTGTCTTCCGGCCGCCTAAATCCACTTCGACATGGTCCAGGACGGTCTCGAGAGCCAGTCCCTTTTTCCTGACCTCCCGGTATAGGGGCATGAAGAGCCTGGCGTCGGCCCCGAGCTTGTTCAGATACTTGGGCAGGGCGCCGGCTACGTCCGCCAGGCCTCCGGTCTTGGCGTACGGGATGACCTCGGAAGCTAAGAACGCAATCTTCATCATTCGGCGATTGTAGCACAAAGTCACTTTCTCATGTTAGGTTTTCGATGGTCGTGTTATTTGGATGAGGGCATGGGAAGGGCTTTGCTCCCGCTCCGATCAACAAACGCCCGAGATTCGTATCCTTCTCGGCTCCTCCGGCCCAAAACTCCAGGCAGATTGAATGAGCTGAAGGAAACCCATCCTCGGAGCCTTGGGCCCTCGGAGGCCTGCGGCTGCCCTCGTCGGATACTCGTCTCAGGCTGATCTCCGCATGGTCGCTGCAGCCCTTCTCCATGCCCTCCCCTTACGCCCATCGATAGCCGCTTGGACCCAGTTCGGCAATTTTGGCAAGAACCGACCGGCAAAGCTTGTCAAGACGGGGGCAACCCGATAATATTGAAGACGTGAACGATCGAACGAAGGCTGAAGGATCCGGCAGGCTTCCGATCAAGGTAACCGCGGCCGTCATCGAGCGCGGCGGCAAGGTCCTCATTGCCAGGCGGAAAAAGGGTGACCGTTTCGAAGGTCTATGGGAATTTCCTGGGGGGAAAATCGAAGCGGGGGAGAGTCCGGAGGAATGCCTGCGGCGGGAACTCCTCGAAGAATTGGGGGTCGAGATCGAAGCGCCGGAATTCATGTGCTCCGTTTTGTTCGAAACGTCCGGGATTTCCATCGAATTGATGGCCTTCAGGACCAGCCTGCTCGCCGGGGAGGTCCGGAGTCATGATCATGATGAAGTCCGTTGGGTCGAACCTGAACACGTGGGGGATTTCGACCTGACCGAGCCCGATCGCCTTGTGGCCGCGACCCTCTTTCGCCTGGGGCGTCGGGACGAGGGAACGAAAGGAAGCGCGTCATGACGGACAGGACCGTGGTCCTGGGTAAAGGCAAGGACAAGCCGATCAGGAACCGGCATCACTGGATCTTCTCGGGCGCGGTCGAAAGCCTTCCCGAGGGCCTCATCGACGGCGGCTTGTACCCCGTTTCAAGCTATGAAGGAGCGCCGCTCGGTTACGCCTATTTCAACAGGAAATGTTCCATCATCGGCCGGATGGTGAGCTTCGGTCCCGGAGATCCGTTCACAGCTCTTCGGAAGAACGTCCAAAGGGCGATCGCCGTCAGGAATGAGCTTTTCGGTGACGGGAAGGAAACGAGCGCCTATCGCCTGATCAACGCCGAAGGGGACGGCATCCCCGGCCTCATCGTGGACAAGTATGACACGACCCTCGTCATCCAGATCGCGACCCTCGGCATGGAGAAGCTGCGGGATTTTATCGTCGAGACGCTCGTCCAGGAGCTTGGCCCCGCATCGATCTACGAAAAATCAAACTTGACGTCGCGCCGGGAAGAGGGGCTGGAAGACAAAGCAGGCTTCCTCTTCGGAGAACAAGTCGAAAAGGTCTTCATCCGGGAGAATGGGTTCGACTTTCTGGTGGACATCGCCGAATCCCAGAAAACGGGCTTCTACCTCGACCAACGCGAGATGCGGAAGCTGGCCGGGTCGCTGGCCGCAGGCAGGCGTGTGCTCAACTGTTTTTCTTATACCGGCGGGTTCTCCGTCTATACCCTGCTGGGCGGGGCGGCCCGGGTGGATTCCGTGGACACGTCGGGCCCGGCCCTCGAAATGGCGAAGCAGAACTTCCTCCTCAATGGCCTCCACCCCGAGGAGCATGGCTTTATCGAAGCCGATGTCTTCGCGTTCCTGCGCGGGCCGGTGTCGGGCTATGACTTCCTCATCCTCGACCCTCCAGCTTTCGCCAAGCGAAAGACCGACGTCCCGCAAGCCGGGAGGGGATACAAGGACATCAACCGTCTCGCGCTCCAGAAGGTCTCGGCAGGGGGGTTCGTTCTGACCTTTTCCTGCTCCCATTTTGTGGACGAGCGGCTCTTCCAGCAGATCGTTTTCGAGGCCGCAGCCGAGGCATCGAGGAACGTCAGGATCCTCCAGAGGCACCACCAGGCCCCGGACCATCCGGTCAATATCTTCCACCCGGAAACGGAGTACCTCAAGGGGCTCCTGCTCTACGTCGATTGAATAGACCATGAGCCGATGACGACGAATTCGGCGACGCCGGCGTCCAAGCCCGATTTTCGTGCTATAATCGGCTCGCCTATTCCGGGAAAGGAGGATCCCATGGAGAACCGCGAGGAATTGAAGAGGTCCTACAAGACCGCTTCCATGATCGGCATCGCGATCATCGCCGGTCTTTTCGTCTATCTTATCGTCGTCGAGGTCCTGCGGACCCAGCTCAAGCCCTTCCGTGGTTTCGCCCCTCTTCCGGAGATGTCGACTTTCCGCTATATTTTCTACGGCCTAGCCGTCATCGAGGTCCTCGTCATCCGGCTCGTCCAGTCGCTCCTCCTCAAGCGTGCGCCCGGAGACACGGCCAAGATCGCCGGCCAGAAACTTTTCCGGACCTCCATCCTCACGGTCTGCCTCAGCGAGGTCCCGGCGATCCTGGGACTCGTCCTCTTCCTCATCGGCGGACTGAACAAGGACTTCTACGCCCTCCTCGCCGTCTCCCTGGTCCTCGTCTTCATGTACTTCCCCCGCCTCGCGAGCTGGCAAGATTGGATCGCGCGAAACACCTGACGGAACCGGAGAACTTTTATCCGCGACAAATCGCAGACTATTTCATAAGGCCTATTTACAGGAGGGAAGCATGAAAATGCGCAGTATAATCTTTCCGTTGATCACAGCCATTCTGTATTGCGGCTCCGGCATTCCTCTTCGGGCACGGCCGGCGGAGAACCCCGTAGGACAGCCCCTGCGCTACGAGATCTGGGTCGAGCTCGACCACGCCCAAAGAATGCTCCACGGCCGGGAAGAGATCTCCTGGACCAACACCTCCCGTGATGCCGTCCCCGATATGCTCTTCCATCTCTACACCAATGCTTTTAAGAACGAGAACAGCACGGTCATGCAGGAATCGAAGGAGGAATCCCTTTTCATCCGGGCCCGGGTGAAGGAAGGGGAGTGGGGCTGGGTCGACGTGACGAAGATAGCTCTTGAAGACGGCACGGACCTCAAGCCCACGGCCGAGTTCGTGACCCGGGACGAGCCTCGGCATCCCGGCGACCAGACCGTCATGAGAGTGACGTTCCCGGAGCTTGTCGCGCCCGGAGCGACCGTCCGCCTCCGATGCGAGTTCGAGTCGAGGGTGCCCCGGAGCGGAATGCGCACCGGCTATTACAAGAACTCGTATTTTATCGCCCAGTGGTTCCCCAAGCCCGGCGTGTACGAGGATGGAAAAGGCTGGAATTGCCATGAGTACCACGCCAATTCAGAGTTTTTCGCTGATTTCGCGGATTTCCTCGTTCACATCACGGTCCCTGAAAACTTTGTCGTCGGGTCCTCGGGGAAACTCGAGGGAATGGTCCCGGACTCGGCAAAAAAAACGGCCACATACACCTATGCGCAATCGCGCATCCACGACTTCGCCTGGACGGCAAGCCCGGAATTTATCAAGGTGGAGCGCGAATTCATCGCAAACCGGGAAGTAACACCAAAGGAATACGAAGAGACGGCCGGGCGGCTGGCGCTTTCGCTGGAGGAGGTCAGGCTCCCGGACGTCAAGATGATCCTGCTCATCGAGAAACAGCACCGAAACCAGATCGACCGCCATTTCAAGGCCCTGAGGATGGCCTTGAAGTATTATGGCCTCTGGTATGGTCCTTATCCCTACGAGACCGTGACCATGGTCGATCCGCCCTTCCGGACCGGGAGCGGCGGCATGGAATATCCCACTCTTTTCACGGCCGGGACGTCCCTCCTGAAGAGCCGGAAGGCTCTTTCGCCGGAAGGGGTCATCATTCATGAATTCGGCCATGGCTATTGGTACGGCCTGGCCGCGAATAACGAGTTCGAGGAGGCCTGGCTCGACGAGGGCATCAATACATATTCGACCGGAAAGGTCGTCGCCAAGGCATACGGTTCCGGAGAGTTCGGCGCATCATTCAAAGGCATTCCTCTGGGCTGGTTCCTGAAGCTTCCGGTTTATTATGATTATGAAACCGACCGCGCGGCCGCGATCACCATCGCCGAGTACGATCCCGTCGTGACGCCTTCCTGGAAGTTCTACAACGGCGGGAGCTACGGAGCCAACGTCTACATGCGGGCGTCGACCTGTTTGAACACCCTGGAGCGTCTGCTGGGCGCGGACGTCATGGCCCGGGTCATGAGGACGTTCCACATGCGTTACCGTTTCAAGCACCCGGCGACCGGAGATTTCATCGCCGTGGTCAACGAGGTTTCCGGCAAGGACCTGAAGTGGTTCTTCGATGAGTTGTTCTTCAACACCCTGAACTTCGACTACGGCGTCGCGTCGCTCCGGTCCGTCGAGAAGCCCGTTCGATCCCTCGGCGTCTTCGACGTCATCGGCAAGCGGGAAGAGATGACGGTTCGGAAGATCGCCGAGCTCGAAAAAAAGGGAAAGTCCGCCCGGAATGACAAGATCTATGTCACCACGGTCACCCTCCGCCGCTTCGGGGAGGCCAGAGTCGGAACCGGCGTGCCGCTCAAGGTCCGGGTCGTCTTCGATGACGGAAGCGAAGAGATCCGTGAATGGGACGGACAGGGGAGGTGGACCAGACTGAAATTCGAGAAGCCGGCCAAGGCCAAACTCGCCCGGATCGATCCGGACATGATCTGGCTCATCGACTCCAACCAGGCCAACAACGGTTTCCGTATCGAGACCAAGAGGGAAGGCATTTTCAGGATCGCGGCGAAGTTCATGTTCCTGATCCAGAACCTGCTGCTCGCTGCGGGCTCAGTGAGCTGAGAGGGAGACAAACCATGGGCAACTTCAAGATCATCGGCAACGGCGTATCCACTGTCCGCAGAAACTCCGGAATGATTCTCTGGATCTGGCTTATCGACCTGCTCTTCGGGATCATCGTGGCGGCGCCGATCTATTTTTTATTCAACAAGGATTTCGGCCATTCACCGTCGGGCGAAGGCTTGGGACGATTGAATTTTATCTGGCTGGGAGACGTTTTTTACAAATACCAGGACCTTCTTTCCGCCCTCGCGAGCTGGGTGCTGGTTCCGGCGCTCTTCTTCATCCTTGTCTCCGTCTTCCTTAACGGTGGGATCATCGGGCGCCTGGCGGCCGTGGAAAAAACGACCCTCCAGGGGTTCTTCGCCGACTGCGGAAAGTATTTCGGCAGGTTTTTCAGGGTCTTCCTGCTCTCGCTTCCGGTATATGTCCTGGTCTTCGGCGGACTGGTTAAGCTCGTCTCGGCACCCTTTAAATTATGGGCCAAGAACGCCGCGGGAGAAATGCCGGTCATTGTCGCTTCCAATCTCAAATTCCTGATGACCATTCTCCTCTTGTCCATCGTTCAGATGTATTTTGATTATGTGAAGATCCACCTGGTCGTTCGGGACGGCCGCAAGGTCCTCGCAGCGGCGGCAGCAGCACTGTCCTTCATCGGGAGAAAGTTTTTCAAAGCCTGGGGGCTTTACATCCTCGTCGGCCTCCTGTTCATCGCAGCGACCGCCGTCTTCATCGCGGTGACGAACGTTCTCCCGGGAACGGGAGTGGCGGCTTTTGTCTTGGGATTCATCTGGGCCCAAGCCTATATATTTGCCCGGATCTGGATTAAGATCCTTTTCTTTGCCGCGGAACTCGATCTCTATAAGATTTTCCGGCCCTGATGATAATTAGGTTCCTCGGCGCGGCCCAACAGGTGACAGGTTCCTGTTACTCGCTGGAGGCAGGCGGCTTGAGCATCCTCGTGGACTGCGGCCTCTACCAGGAGCGGTCGTTTCTCGAACGCAATTGGGACCCGTTTCCCATTCCTCCCCGGGACATTGATCTCCTGCTTCTGACACATGCCCACCTCGACCACTGCGGCCTTATCCCCAGGCTCGTCCGCCAGGGATTTAATGGCACGATCCTGACAACCCCCGCCACGGCCGACCTGCTGTCGATCGTCCTTATGGATTCCGCCAGGATCCAGGAGGAAGATGCCGCCTTCAAGAAAAAGCGCCATCAGAAGGAAGGCCGTCGGGGTCCTCATGAAGAGGTTCCTCTCTATACCGTCGAGGACGTTCAGCGCGCCCTGCCCCTCGTCAAGCAGGTCGGATACGATGCGCCCGCGGCCCTCAATGAGAGCGTTTCGGTCACGTTCCACGACGCCGGGCACATCCTGGGTTCGTCCATGATCGAGGTCCGGGGCCGGGAGAACGGGGAAGAGAGGACCATCGTATTTTCGGGAGACATCGGCCAGTGGGACAAGCCGATCGTCCGCGACCCTTCCGTGTTCAAACGGGCGGATTATGTCGTCATGGAAACGACCTACGGCGACCGCGACCACGAGGACATGAAGGACGTCGAGAAACTGCTCTGTAACATCATAGATCGAGCGATCGAAGCCGGCGGCAACGTCGTCATCCCCACCTTCGCCATCGAGCGGGCCCAGGAGCTGATGTTCCACCTCGGCCGGCTCAGACGGGAGAAATGCTTCCCCCCGGTTCTCATCTTCCTCGACAGCCCGATGGCCGTAAATGTGACCGACGTCTTCGAACGCCACCCCGAGTGTCTGGACGAAGAGACCCTGAAGCTTTTTCGTGATGGAAACAGCCCCTTTGAATTTCCGGGCCTGAAATTCATCCGAAGGATCGACGAGTCCAAGGCGATCAACGCGATCAAAGGATCATGCGTCATCATGGCCGGTTCGGGTATGTGCACGGGAGGGAGGGTCAAACAGCACCTTCTCAGAAACATCTCCAGGCCCGAGTCCACGATCCTCTTCGTGGGGTTCCAGGCCAGGGAGACGCTTGGCCGCCAGATCCTTGAAGGAAACCGCCGTGTCCGCATCCTTGGACAGGAGCTGCCGGTCATGGCCCGCATCGAGAAGATCCTTGGGTTCTCAGCCCACGCCGACCGGAAGGCGTTGTTCCGCTGGCTCGACGCTTTGGAATTGCCCCCCCGGGCGCTCTTCCTGACCCACGGCGAAAAAGAGATCCCCCTCAAGCTCGGGGCGGAGCTTCGCCGGGACCGGGGCTGGCGTGTCGAGGTCCCTGAATACCTCCAGGAATTCGAGCTCGGATGAAGCCGGAAGGTCTTCGATGAACGTGATGTTCAGATGACTACGTTTGTTTCCCTGTCGCGAGCGCCAGGTCCCTGAAGTAATTGACCCGAAACGAATAGGATTTCCTGGGCATCATCATGAGAGATTCCGTGAGCCGAACGCCTATCTCAGCGGCCGGGAGCACGGCAAAGATGAGCTTCTGGCCGGATATGTCCCAGCCCTTGTAACCCGGGGCAAACCTCTTGCCCGGCCAAAGTCCCAGGGCACGTCCTTCCTTCTTCAGCCAAGCCTCAGCCTGCTTCGAGACGCAGGCGACCGCCTCGGATCCCAGCCAGTCGAGAACAAGGCCCCTGAGCATGTCTCCGTCGGACATCAGCCTGGCCACCGTCCCTTCCAGTTCCGGGCCTATGGTGCAAAGGCAGAGGGCAGCCTTTTCGGCGTTCCGGAAAATGGGATGGTCCGGAAACTCGGCGGAGTCGAGGATGGCCGCCAGGACCCGCGGCCGGACGAGTATTTTAGCGTTCTCGGCTTCTTCGTGGACGACGAGCCTGATCCCCGGGTCAATGTCGCCGAGGGGCTTTCTGTAGCCCAACCGGACGATGACCCTCCGTTCCTCGAAGGAGATCGCGATGTCAGGAGGACCCCCGATCAGCAGGGGCACGGAAACGCCTCCCGTTCTTTCCCGGCCATCAGTTCCCGGACTCCGGAAGCGAAGGGACGCCCATGGCTTTGGCGTAGCCCATCATGATCTTCCGGAGCTCGACGGCCTTGTCCGCTTCCAAGGGGGTCCCGACGGCCGTGGCCAGCCTTTGTTCGACTTCTTCGGCGGCCCTGTCTTCCATCGACTTCCGCCCGAGCGATACCCAGGCTTCATAAGTGTCCCTGTCGATCGTCTTGGGGAAGCGGTGTTCTTTCCGGTACCACTTTCGTGTGTGGGCCAGCGAAAGGAATTGCGCCCCGGCGGCCAGCTCTTCGAACTTGTCCACGGCCAGGATCTCGTCCCTCTGTTCAATGCCACGGACGAGACGGCGGGCCATCCCGCAGATCTCGTCGTCAATGACCAGCTTCTCCAAGCTCTGGGTGCTCTCGAAGTTGAGCATCCCGGGCCCGGAAATGATGTTGATCCCCGATAGGGCCGCGAGGACCGCGCCCATGCCCGTTTCCAGCCCGGCCTGGGAGTCGTTGATCTTGGAGTCACTCATTCCCATGTAGGCGTGGGTCGGCATGCCGAGGCGCTTGGCGATCTGGGCGTAGGCCGAATCGATCATCATCGTTTCCATGGCCCCCATCGGCGTCGTGCCCTTCCGCATGTCAAAGCTGGCCGGCGAGCCGCCGAAGATGACGGGGGCTCCCGTTTTTGCCAGCTGGCAGATGACCGTACCGCAGAGGTTCTCGGCCACATGCTGGACGAGCGTCCCGGCAAGGGTCACGAGCGAGGTGGCGCCCGTGAGGCCCATGGAAATGAGCTCGCTCGGCTGACCGGCCCTAGCCGCATCGATCAGGCTCTGGGTGGTGAGGTTGCTCCATTTGAGGGGGGGGGAGGGGCAGGCATCGAAGATGGCCAGCGGCTTTTTCCGAAGCTCTTCGGAGCTTCCCCGGACGGCGATCAGCATGTCCCGCATGGCCGCAAAACCTTCGACCCGGAACGTTCCCGTGATAAACGGCCTGGCCGAGTGGAGGAGCCCCAGGTAGAGACGGTAGGCGTCCGCGATCGTATGCGGAACGTCGGCGCTGATGAGGGCCGTGCTTTGGAGATCAATGTTCTCCAGTGTCTCGACGAGGCGGTAGAGGCGGATGAGATCGGCGGTGTCCGCCTTGCGCTCGGCCTGCGTCTTGTGGTCCAGGATGGATACGGCAGCCGAACCCGGATCGAAGTGGATCTCGTCTCCGCCGATGACAAATTCTTTAAGGCCCGAGCGGTCATACAATTTGATGACTGACGGCGTCGTCGCGAGGCCGGCCTCAACCAGCCGCCTGGTCAGGTGGACCCTCTGGG
>CAZSMW010000334.1:0-11450 GCA_964607985.1 uncultured Eubacteriales bacterium | reverse complement strand
CTCCATCGTCGTGACATCGTTTTTAGCTTCACGATCTTTCCAAATCGGGCCTCGGGTCCTTCTCGGGGCCATCATCACGCTATTCATCATGGGCGGAGGGAATGCGCTCAATGATTATTTCGACGATACGATAGATAGACTTAACAAGCCCCATAGGCCCATTCCTTCAGGTTTGATCACACGGAATAAGGCCTTGGTTTTTTCAACAGCTCTCTTTTTTATCGGCGTTGGTTTGAGTTTCTCTCTAAACCTCTTGGCCATGTCTATCGCTATCGTCAACACCTGTCTCTTGATCGTCTATGCTCGATACTCAAAAACAATGTTTTTCGCGGCCAATGTCTTGATTGCCTTGATGACGTCTTCCGTCTTTATTTTTTCGGGAGCCATTCTTAATAGGATCAACCTCAACATAATCGTATTGGCTTCAAGTGCGTTCTTTGTGATGATGTCCAGGGAAATTTTAAAGGACATCGAAGACATCCACGGGGACAGCCGGTCGGGGGCATTGACGCTTCCGATAAAACTTGGAGTCAAACGTGCAAGAGCCGTTTCAACAATCTTTATTCTTCCGGCTATTCTTTTGATTTTTCTGCCTTGTATCCTCAAGACGATGGATAGCCTTTACCTGGGCTTGATCATCCTTGCGACAATGGCTCTCGTTTTTTCGTTTTTTCTTCAGCCCAAAAAATCACAGAAGGTCATAAAGTTGGCCACGATGATTGTCTTGACGGCATTCCTCGTGGGGTCTTTTTAATCGTGATCCGGCCGATAAAGACTTGTCCCAGGGTGAAGTCCCCGTACCGATCGTCTGGCGCCGACACTTCGATTTAACGGTCATGTGGATGGGGCATATTTTTTCTATGCCATAAAATCGGCAAGACCTTCGAAAAAAGCACAGGCTTCTTCCGACAAACCTGCGTTTTTCAGGCAGGACTGTCCTTCGCAGAGTTTTTGGCGGGCAAGCCTTTTCACATAATCCACGGCTCCCGTGGCATAAAGGACTTCAACAGCCGCGTTCATCGCTCCTCGATCGGCTTTGTCGTTACCTAGCGCTGAAAGAAGGTTTTGTCTTTGCTTTTGGCTCGCAATTTCAAATGCTTTTATCATGAGTAAAGTGTATTTGCCTCTCCTGATATCAGAACCGAAAGCATGTCCTTTAAGTCCAGGGCTGATGTCCATGAGATCATCCTGCAATTGAAATGCCGTTCCGATGCTGATGGCATATTGAGATAGGGCGTTCAACGGCCGCGCGGCTGCGCCGCCAAAAATGGCTCCAACCTGAACGGCGGCCCTGAACAGATGAGCTGTTTTTGATTCGATCACTCCCAAATAATCATTCTCCGTGATATCCCTTTTCAGCTCTGAAAGAATATCCAGCATCTGGCCTTCACAGATCACCCGGTACGTGTGATTGATAACATCCAAAGCTTTTCTGATCTCGTCCGCTCCAAAAGGCGAGTGGGTGAAACATTTTTCAGTCAAAGCATAGAGAATATCCCCTTGCAAAATGGCCAGCGAAACACCAAACCTCTCGGACATTTTTCGAAATATTTGACCTTCATATTTTATTTCCCCATAATCATTCAGAAATAATTCATCGAAATATTTATGCATGCTGAGCATTCCTCTTCTCTCGCTATCCTCGTCCATGATGTCATCATGAATCAGAGAAGAGTTGTGGAACAATTCTATCCCGATAGCGGGCAAAACGATCTTTTTCTCATCTTGATCACACACGGCTTTGTAAGCCATTATGGTCATTGCGGGCCTGAGCCTTTTTCCTCCCCTGAGCACAAATTCTTTAAGATAAGAATAGCTGTACTTTATGAAATCTTTAGAATCGAGAATCTTTTCATCAAAGAGGGTTTTAAGCCCGGAATCGATGATCTTTTTGTATTTTATTAATGTCTTTTCAAAATCCATTATTTGATGCTCTCGACAACTTCATTGATAATCCAATCGGGCGGGGCGGTCAAGCTAAAACTCATGGAATCATTCCCTGCCCATTAACAATACGCCGAGAATCGTCAATCGCATGGACAATACGGGAATCCCCCTGCCTTAACCGATATCTGTCCTTCCGGGAAAGTTTTCGGCAGCCGGAAGGTCTCGGAATCTGTTCCAGGTCCCGGACGCGCCGGATCTCCATTGATTACAGTACGGTAGAAGACTTTTATGGATCTCGGCTTGTCAAACTCGGGCCCTAGAACCAACCTTTTTTGTTCTGAATATAAGTCTGAGCGAATTCCTCATCTGACTTTGTCAAGTAGATGATTCCTTCAATGAAGCCGATCAGGCCCATCGCTGCGGGACCAAGCCCAAGGGTTGGTATGACTAACACAAGGCAGATGACCAGCATGATCACGCCTTCTTTGGAATACCCCAAGTAGAATTTATGAATGCCCAGACTGCCGAGGAATATGCCCAATAATCCGGCGGCGACTTTGCTTTTTCCTGAGGCGGCACCACTGGTGACACTTTTTCTCAGGTCGACGCCGCATTTTACGCAGACGATTTGGATAGGCTCTGTTGGCGATCCGCAATTATAGCAGAACTTATTTCCCGTTCTTGGAGCGACCCCGCAACTCGTACAAGCTATGGCTTTTTCGTCTACACCTTTGCCGCAATTGCTACAATACATCTTTAGCCTCCTCCATGATGACTTAATACCAAAATAGCGCTAAGCTCCATGTTAGTCAAGTAAATTTTGCCCCGGAACCTCTTAATTTCCCCCTTCCGGGCCGTCGGCACGGCTCCCCTTTTTTTTAGAACGGCCCCAAATGAAAGGCTTGGCCCATGATCACCCGGCTGATAATCGCATCGTGTTATAAGAATATGACCAAAGAAGATAAAAGATGTTATTTACCTCCTGCGCGCGACGCTCGCCAGGACTCGCTGAACCATCACCGCCACCTTGGCCCGCCAGGTGCCCGGGATGGGCCGTAGTCGCATGCCAAGGAGCTGCTCGGCAGCAGGCAGAGGATCGAAGGTGGTGAGGATTCGAGTGATCCGGCCGTCACTGATGTCCAACACGTCCACTCCTTCGATACTCGCTTGCCGGCCCGTCGGAGCATACCCAAGGGGCTCAAGTCGCCCAAGATGCGACGCAGAGATCCGCCACACGATCGCGCACCGGCTACCGTCAGCAGCGGCGCATATCGGGGGCTGGACTTGATACCGGAAGTCTGGAAAGGCCTGGAGAATGGCTTCAGCGAACGCTCTCACAGCCGCGCGCCCGCGAGCTGGGGGGTCCGGCATGGCGGGGTCATACCACTCGACATCGTCGGCCAGAAGTGCTTCGAACTCGTCGAGGTTGCGTGCATTCCACGCACCCAAGAGCCTCTGGGCAAGATCGGTGGCGGCCGGGCACCTCATGTCAGCATCCACTCGGCCCCCAACTGTCACGCTCCATGTCCGCCCAACGACCCGGCGTTGAAACCATAGGATTTTCCTTTTTCCGCGGCGTGACGAATTCCCACCCTTAGCGCTGAATCCCCCCGCCTATCCATGCCGATACTATATCGCCGGCCGTTCGGCGATGTCAATCACCGTGAAAAGCGGCTTGACGTCAGTCCTTCAAGCGTTCGGCTATGGCGGCCGAAATGATTTCTTTAGAATCAGAGCTCGGGATCCGGATCGAACTCAATCGTGACGTTCATCAGCGGTTCCCGGAGCCGGTCGAAAAGGGTTGCGAACTGAGGCCTTTTATACATCACTTCCCCCCGAGAAAACAGGTTTTGCTCAAGATACTGAGTATAATTACTCAGGCGCATGAGAAAATTAATCTTTTTTCACCCTGATTCTTCCTTCAGGGTCACCGTATAGCGCTTTTCAGTGCCTTCTTCACCGGGCACAAATCCCAATACGGGCACCAGTTACAGAGCCCCGACTTGTGCGGCTCATACTCCGTCGTCGCCTCTATTTTATCGATGAGCCCCGCAAGCTCGGCCCTGAGCCCATCGAGCGCTTCCGCGGTCCTTCGCGATCTCATCTCCATGTCGAAGGCGACCAAATGCCACACTAACCGGACTTCCTTCGCCTCGGGCCAGAGCGTCTGAACCCCGATCTGGTAGAGGGCGAGCTGGCGGTCCTTGTCGAGCTCGGCCTGTTTCGGTAATTTAGACCCCGTCTTGTAATCGTGGATCTCGAAGGCGCCGTCCGGAGCCAGCATGAGCCGGTCGATGATCCCCTTGCACGCGTAACGCGTCCCCTCGGCCAGCGGGAATTGGATGTATCGCTCGAGCCCCAGCACCCGCCCCTCGTCAAACGGGTGGTGCCGCTTGCAATAGTCCTCGATGAAACGCCGCCCCATCAGCCTATAGTCGTCGCCTGTGCGCCCCTTCCTGTTTATCTTCACCTCGTCGTGCCATTTCCCGGTCCAGGCCTTCTCGTAATAGGCCAGGAGCTCCTCGAGCGGCACGACCCGGAAGGCCCGCTCCCGATAGAGCCACTCCATCGCCTCGTGGAAGCGCTGGCCCAAGAAGGCCTCGACCCCCTCCTCGTAGCGTTTGATCTTGTCGACATAGATGAACTTGTACTGAAGCGCGCATTTCTCGAACGCACCGAGCTGCGAGATTGAATATTCGGGCATGACCGTTCTAAAGCTTTTTCAAGCGCTGGGCCTCGATATATTTCCCCGTCTTCTTGCCGCCTACGCGGCGCATGAGCCCCGCCTCCATGAGCGGTTTGATCAGTTTCGCCGCTCCTTGGCGCGTCATGCCGAGGGCGTCCCAGATCTCCCTGGGCGTCAACCCTCCCCGGTCTTCAAGAAGCCGGAGAAGCGTTTCCTGCTTCGGTTGAAGGAAGATCTTATTATCTCCTGATCGGATGATAACCGCCTGAACGCGCTTCCAAACATCCTCAAGCGTCCGCTTGAGTCCTTCGGCCGCGTGCTCAAGCCACGCCGTCAAATCGCCTCCGGCCCGGCGCACGCCGTCCAATGCATCGTAATACCGTGACCTATTGCTCCAAAAAAATTCGTCCACGGAAAAGATGTGATGCGAGTCGAAGCCCCGGCGGTAGAGCTCCCAAAGCGCGATCGCCCGGCCCTGGCGGCCGTTTCCATCAGCAAAAGGATGAATTTCCTCAAAACGGTAATGGAGGACGGCCGAGGAAATGACGGGCGAATACCCGCCCGCTTGGATATTCCACCACTCGAGAAATTCGCGCATCAGCCCGGAAACTTCATTGGCCGGAGGCGGAACGAAGCGTCCCACCCGGACGGCCATCGTCCGGTATTGCCCGGCCTGGCCCTGGTCCATGACGCCGCACGCGATAATCGCGTGCAGCCTGAGGATGTTTTCGTGCGTTATCTTTTTTCTGCCGGCGTTTTTCTCAATAAACCTCAAACCGGCGAAATAGTTCAGGACCTCGCGCCTGGCGCGGTCGCTCTGAGCAGGTAGCTCTCGACCTTCCTCAAGAGCCCGGACCTCGGCCAGCGTCAGAGGATTCCCTTCGATAGCCGTCGAGCTGTGCGCTGTCCGGATCCTCGCTTCTCTTTGGAGGCTCGGAATCCACGGTACCTGGACCGAAGCGGAAAGGATCCTCTCGCGCAAGGCGGCAATCGTTTCCGTCAAAGCCAGCAGTCGCGGCGTAATCGTGAAAAGCGGATGGTATCCCATGAGCGAATTCTAGCTATGTGTCAACCATATGTCAACTGATAAGTCAACGGGGAAAAGGAATCCGCATCATATGCAAAACGGTTGCTCTCCGCATCTCGGAAGACAACTTCAGCCTCCTCAAAGCGGGCGCGAAATCGGATAACCGGAAACTGCCCAACGCCGTTGAGACATTGGCCACGAGGCGCCTCGAAGAGGAACTGTTCGTCGACCAGCACGAGCATGTTCTCAGTCTCTATAGATCTCTCGCCTATTTCCGATCTTAAAGACCTCAACAATACGCGGCCGGTTCCGAAGATAACCCCTTCACCCGGCCAGTTTTAATAACCAGCGGTGAAGGGGGACGAGCGGTTCATAACGCTCGAAACAATAATCCACCAGGCGGGCCGAATAAAACTCTTCGGGGATCTTCGCTTCGAATCCCACCCAAAGGCCGTTGTGCTTCAGCAATTCTGCGTTCGGATGGCCGGGATCGCTGCCGGCCGGGACGCGCTTGTAATGTTTTCCCCCGATTTCGATATCCTTTCGCGTCGCAAGCACGGCCAGAATTTTCCCGAGTTCCTTCCCAAGCTTCGGGTCGACGACGGCGCGGCGGTAGCGCGTGACGAAAAAATCCGGGAACATGTACATCCCTGACCCGAGGGTGAGGTCCGGCGGTTCGAGATGGAAATAAAAGCCCGGCGATTCCATCCGCGACCTCCTCCCTTCCCAGAAATAGAGGCCGAGGTTGGTCTTGTAAGGGGACGGGTCCAGGCTGAAGCGCGTGTCACGGTTGATGCGGAAGATCGACTTGTTGATCATCGGGACGGCAACGATCCCGGGCACCGCCCTCCTGAGCCGCTCCCCCATGGCGACAACGAAGGCCTTGGACGGTTCCATGACCTGATTATCGTAAACCGCCCGGTGTTTGGCGAACCAGTCCCGGTCGTTGTTCCGGCGGAGGCCGTTGAAAAATCGGACCGTTTCTTTATTAAATCCGGAAAAGACGGCAGTGTCAGCCATTTCGCCCTTCTTGGATCATTTCTATGACCTACTGTATATTCCGGTCAATCCGGCCACTCGTTCCGGTTCAAAACGGCCACTGATAGGAGCGAAGCGACGCCGGATGGTCATTACACTTCTTTTTGGCCGGAAGGAGTCAAGGGGGGAGCGGTGTTTTCGCATGGATTCCCCTCACAGTTCCAGCCGGTAAATCTTGTAGACAGGCGACACCGATCCGGATTAATGCCATAGGATGACCTGGTCCTTGAGATTGCCGAAGTGTCATTTTTTCTTTTCCGGGAACAAAAGCGAGAACAGCACCGCCATTACAAATGCAAATACAAAACTGGTGAGGCGTTCGGAAATGCCGGTATCCTTCTCAAAGAAATATTTCCAGAGGATGGTGCCGAAGGCGCCGGAAAGCAATGAAGCAATGACCCCTGCGCGTGACACCCGTTTCCAGAAAAGAATGAGCAGAAGTGCGGGGCCGAAAGATGAACCGATGCCGGACCAGGCATAAGAGACCAGTCCAAAAACAGAATCCTTTACCAGCATTGCCAGGCCAAAGGCCACGAGACCGATAGCCAGGGTAATCAGCCGGTTAAACCACAAAGCCCGCTTTGCCTGCATCTTCTTTTTCGCGAAGTTCCCATGGATATCTTCGGTTATTGCCGATGAACACAGGATGATTTCAGAGGAAGCCGTGGACATCATGGCGGAGATAGCGCCGCTCAGCATAATCCCCGCCAACACCGGGAGCATAAAGGCATTGACCAGAATAGGAAAGATAAGTTCAAATCCCTTGTGCCCCGTATCCGAGAGCCGGGCCACGGCATCGCCGCCTAGCAACCCTTCCTGGACGAAAGCAATGCCGATAAAGCCGATAAGGATTGCGCCCGCATAAGCGAGGAGTGTCCAGATACCGGCCACCCACTTGCCCCGGTTGTAATCTTTCCGGCTCCTCACCAGCATGAGGCGGGTAAGCAGTTGCGGCTGTCCCGCATAACCCAAAGCCCAGCTTAGCCCGCTCGCAATAAGCAAAAAGGCGCCGGCTCCCACCTCTCCGCCTGTGAGCGATACATAAGATTCCCCGGCTTTTTGCAATGAGGCAGCCAGGTTAATGTTATGAGATGCCAAGATGAACAGCAGGATGATGGGCATGACAATCAATGAGACAATCATAAGGACTGCCTGGAATACATCCGTGGCAACCACCGTGATGAATCCTCCAATCATGCAATAAAAAACCACGATGAGGGAGCCAATCACAACGCCCCAGAACTGCGGGATCCCGAAGGTATCAAAGAGAACTTTGCCGCCGCCGTAAAACTGGGCCTCTATGTAAAACAGGAGGAAAAAAATGATGATTGAGGAAGCAATGCTGCTGATGACCTTTTCCGCACCGGAGAATTTCCTGGAGATAAGGCTGGTGATAGTAAGTGAACCCGTCGCTTCGGCGGCCTGCCTTAGCCTGTCGCCCATGACGAACCAAATGAAAAATATACCGATCACACACCCCAGTGCAAACCACAGGGCCTGTAGTCCCAGCAGGAAGGCTTCCCCGGTAAGTCCAAGGATCAGCCAGGCCGATTCTCCGGTAGCACGTTCGGACAGCGCCATAGAGATGCCGCCTATTTTTTTCCCGCCAGCAATATAATCGGCAGAATTCTTCGACATGTGGGCGGTCCGGATGGCAATAACCATCAGCAAGACGAGGTAGAGAGCAAATACGGCAATCATGGCAAAATACCTTTACTTGAGTGATGTAGCTCCTCCGGGAGTCTGGTAGACTTCCGGTTGGACAAACTTTTCCAGAAGGTGCACAGATGAATTATGTCGGAATTGACCATCATCGTCAATGCGTAAAGGATCATTCCGGAATGCGACCGGGTTGCGCGTGCCGTTTGAGGGGGAGATGGGCAGCGATCACAGCGTAATGCCTGTCCGATTCGATGAGGACGAGGCCGTGATCGATGCAGTCCGTGGCGATGATGATATCGCTCAGCGGGACGGATACGCCCTTTTTCTTCAGCGCGAACCCGCTGCGGCCGGCGGACTCGGAGGAGGCCCGGTCGCTCGGGACGAGCTTGAGCCCGGCCAGGGCCGAGGCCAGCCGGTCGAGCTCGGCCGGACTCCTCGCCCCGGTTAGAAGCTCGGCGAGGACGATGCCGTTAGATATGTCAAGTGTCTATCTGCCAAACTCATCTCTCATTAAGGGACGCCCGGCGAACTTGATTTTCTCAGTGTCTGGGCGGAAGAAGAATAATGAAATCAGCGCTGGTCATCGTCCGCGTCCCGCTCGTGCGGGCGTTCGCCTTGTCTTTTTATACCGGTTATACCGGAGCGTTTTCAACGTATCGCGCAGTACGGGGAGGACGAGGAGGTCTTTGGGACGCCGGACGGTTTCCTTGCTCTTGATGATCCGGTCCAAGTCAAGGACTCTGACCCTCAGCGTTCCCAGGGCGACCTCGAAGGAATGCTTTTTTTCTTCATCGAAGCTCATGAGCCCATGCATGGTCAGGACGATATCGAACAGCTTCACCCCGTCGCCGGCGAACGCATGAATTCCACTTTTTGTCGCTTCAGTTCTCTGAGGAACGCGATTTCCTTATTCGTGAAGATCAGGTTTTCGGGCACGGAGGAGACTCCTTTGCAGGCGGTCGATCGGCTTTTCTTCGAGGAGAAGAAGCGTGTGACGGATATTGTCTCGGTCCATCGACGGGTCGCTCCCGGCGATCCGTTCGGCCGCCTCGAAAGATTCGGAAACGCGCTGTCCTCCTACGTCCTCACCCGGAAGGGCTTCCGGGATCGTCCTCCACAGCGGCGCTTAGAATGCCGAGTATCAGTCACGGCCGCGATAAGCGTCTTTTCTATGTTTCATATGGAGGACGATCACGCGGTGCTCGGCATGATCTAAGGCGAAAATGATCCTGCAGGCGCCGACCCGGTACCTGTACAGCCCTTTGAATACGCCTTTGAGCGGTTTGACCGCCGCACCAGGGTCCGGCAGGAGATGCTCCTTTATCTTGGCCAAGATGCGGGATGCGTCCTGTTTCGTCAGGGCGCCAAGGTCGGCTTTGACCTTTTCGTGCCAGATGACATCATAAGCCAAGCTCTTTCTCCAACTCTTCGCTGGTCAGATACCTGGCGTTCTTTTCGTTGAGCCTGTCGAGCGCCGTGTATGCCTCCTCGTAATCCGCAAGGGAATTCTCGATCATCTCACGGATGAAGGACGTCTTGGTCCTTTTCGTCTTCTCGGCAAGCATGTTCAGCCGGCGATCTATTTCCTCGGAGAGCCTGACGGAGAGCATAGCCATGTCGGTCACCTCTGTATTGTTTGTATTACATAGAATACGCTTTGTCAAGGGAGTTATTGGCACTCAAATTTCTCAACCATTGAACTTAGATTTTGAATCAATTGACATCCGCTAAGCCGCGTGCTTGAATTGGGGCGGTTGATGCGCATCACATTCGATCCCGAGTTCGATAACGGCTGCTGGCCGGGGCCGCTTCGCACCCACACAAACGGGCCGCTCGGCGCCCGCACGATTGATTCCGTCCGCCTCGCTGGGCGAACGCAGCGCTCCGATGTCGTCAAGCCCTCCGTGCCCGAAAGGACTGCCGCCATCGGCGAGATATGGGTCGGTCCCTCCCGGCTTCAGGGCCTCCTCGAGACGGCGCTCGGGCTCGGTGGCCTCTTCCCTTCGCCGACGGAACGCACCGCGGCTCTGGCGCGAGCCGTCCGAACCCGGGAGGGGTTCTGGAGCGCATCGGCAGAAAAGGATCCGATCAGCGTCGCGCGGACGCTCCTCCGGTGGATCGACTGGCTGCGCCTCCATGGCTGGGAGGGGCAAGCACCCACAGCCACGCCTGCGTCGGGCAGCGTAACGGATCACAAGCCGTGTTCTCCAGTAGGTCGCGCATCGGCACAAAAACCTGGTTCCGCGATTAGCCACGCAGCCGGCTCAAAAGTGCCATCGGCGCCCGCCGCCTCCCCGAACCTGAACCGTCTGTGCGATCTCTCCCGCCTTTTGCCGCTTGCCCTTCCCGGCGTTCCGGATCGTCTGAATGCCATCGTGGCAGCCCTCGACAAGCGACGGCCGGACATCGAATCCATCGACACCTTCGAGCCCGTCGATCGCCTCCTTCCCCTTTGGCGCAAGATCTTCGCAAAGCTCGAAGCCCGCGGCGTCGCGATCAGGCACTCCCCCATCCTTCCCGTCTCTTCAAAGCGCGCGACCGACCTTCGCCGCTCTCTCTCGCCCGATTTCGCCCCCTCCAACGATGGCTCTCTCATCCTCTTTCGGCCTTACAGCCCCATGGACGCGGCTGAAAGCGTCGCCGCCTGGCTCCGCACGCAGACCGCTTTTTCCGAAACCCTCATCATAAGCCCGGATGTCGTGTTGGATGAGGCCCTCAGGCGATTCGGCCTCCCCGTGACAGGAGCCAAGGAGACCACGAACGACGACCCGCTCCTTCAGGTCCTCCCTCTGGTCCTCGCCATGGGGTGGGACCCGCCCGATCCCCAGCGGGCCCTCGAGCTCCTGATCATTCCGGACGGCCCCGTTCCCGGCTTCCTGGCCCGCGCGCTCCGCTCAGCGCTCCAGCAATGGCCCGCGGTCGGAAGTCCGACATGGAACGATGCCCTCGCGACCGGCCTCGACGCGCTCTCGCCCGCCTCCCGACGCGACACCATCCGCGACCTGTTGGCCGCGATCTTCCGCCCGGATGCCGGGATCCGGACCGCGTTCCCGTCATCTGCGCTCAAGCTCCGCGCCCAGGTCGTCCAAAAATGGGCTGCCGCGCGCCGCTTCGCCGCCGAGCAGCCGCCCGAGATCGCCGACAGGCTGG